>NZ_JANRHN010000063.1:0-6029 GCF_024733745.1 Bacteroides sp. ET225
CGCATCCTCCTTCTTCATCAGGGCTTCGTAGGCGGCATTCAGTCGTACAGTGTCTACCATAACATACGCACTCTGCTGCGCTTTCGCTGAAAGCGACAAAGCAAATGCTGCAAAGAATAATAACAAAGGTCTCATAGATGTGATTGTTTATGGGTTATTTAATTGTGATTGTAATTCCATCGCTGCCATACTTGTCTAAGAAATCATTCAGATTTTATGAAACAACTAAATTTTCATTTTTTCATCTGCTTTTTGCAAGTAACGCTTCTTTTATCCGTGCCGGAGTGCCCATGTGCTCAAAGAAATCTGTCACCTGTTTTTTCTCCATGGTAGAGAATGTGGTAGGCATCAGTTTCTCTATTTCTGCCAAGGACAGTTCGATGCCGTTCACGAAATATTTGTTGGTAACGTAGTTGATGAATGATTCCAAAGTCGGTTTGCTTTTCAGCATGTCTTCGAACAGCTGGAGCGACTAGGTATATGCTTCGGATGCTTCACCGTTTCTTCCGTTCTTCAGCAATATGTTATCTTTCCCTAAGTAGTAATACGGATTACGTTTGTCCACATATTGTTCTGCGTCAAGAATGGTCTGCAAGGCTTCTTCCGAACACTTCAAAGACTCCAGGATGTCGGCTTTGTTGCCGTAAGCGTTTACCAGCGACGGGTCTATGGCAATTGCTTCGTCCAAAAGTTTAAGAGCCGTTTCCAAAGAATCCGAATGCATGCTCATGCGTTCCGTCCTGTTGTTTTTGGCAAGGGCCTTCGGAGAATAACTGTTTTGAGCCGCCAATAAAGAAGCGCAAAAAGCAAAAATGATGGTAATTGCATAAGTTTTCATTGTGCTCAAATTTTGATTAGCCATTACTAAAATAGTCGATTAATATCTTACAAATCTGCAACTGTGGTTTATTGCAGATGGGTATTAGTTTCTTTAAAGTATGCCGTACGGGTAGCCTTCCCTACGTTGCTAATCATGTAGTGTCCATCGACCTGCTCCACCGTCAAAGGTATCTGTATAACCCGTTTGGCATACTTGTCTTGATAAATTACCGCATAATTGTTTCCTCGTATATGGACTACTCTTATACTCTCTATGCCGTCCATGCTTGCATCTTGTGCGCAGATAAGGGCATCTGCTCCGCTTTCCTGCGACATCTTCCTTGCCTGCTCCATTGCTTTTGGGGTAAGACAGGCCCGTTTCAGGGAATCCTCGAAAGCCTGCGAATGGGGCATGACCGCCATGTATTCCATATATTTCCTATAGAAATCGTACAGCATCCTTACGGGTGCTGAAGCTTCCTCCGGACTTTCAACTGTACTTCTTGTTTGTACCGTTTGTCCTTGCGAAGCAGATGCGAGGAATAGAATCAAAAACAAGAGTAAGAACTTCGTTTTCATAATTGGTGTTTTTAAGTTGGACAAATGATTTTTTATAACTTCTTATAGTTAGCTTATATAACATAAAAGAAGCATTCTGCTATGGAAACTCTATAATATTGGATTAAAAATTCTGATAATTAATCTTTTATTTAATTCAATCTAAACTCATTTTTAACGTCTTAATATCGTATATTCCGTATTTGGATTTTCACGGTAAGCAGGTCCTCCATACATGTCTCGTTGTACAAAATCCGAAATCCAATATTGTCCATTATACATAGCGACATGCCCGTGTTGATGTCCTTCTATTGCTTCAAAAACTACGATGTCTCCAGCCTGAGGAACATATACCCCGGATGTTATAGAAGAACTCACGGTATAAAAGCCTCGTTCTTGTAGCCATGTATCATAATCACACGCATCTATTGGATGACCATTTGTTAATAATCCACCAGCTTCCAGTGCCTGTCGTATAGCTTTTGCGCATTGCTGGGTTGAGGTTGATTGCGCATGAGAAGTTAAATATGATACAGTTTCATTCACATTATATCCTCCATCGCTTATTTTTCCTCCATCAGGCCCTATTACTCCTAAGCCTTCAACATATCCACCATTCCATAAGCCGCTGGCCATCATAGCTAAATATTCTTGATAGGTGTAAGTTTGAGAACCATACAGTCCGCTTGGGGGCATTGTCCCTCCTATGTATGTACGTTGCTCTGTTTCATTGATGATCGGCATTATTTTAGCCAACTCATCCAAACTTTTTCTCGTAATCTTTTTCATAAAAATTCCGTTTTTAAATGTTAGGCATATATTACTTCATTGTAACCTTTTGATAAATCCCCAAAGTCTTTTTTACCATTGTATTCAGACAAAACTTTTCCTCGTAAAGTTTGCGGGCATTTTGTTCCAATTTCATCCGTAATAAAGGATTATTGATTAATCGCTTGATTTGCTCTTTTAGCCGGATAACATCTACCGCTAGTCCCTCTGTTTCTGAAAAATTAACCGGCACTTTCAATGCATTTACTTCATCGGCAAACATTTCGTCCAAGCCGTCAATTCCTGTAGTAACTATTGGCAGGGCGAACATGGCCATCTCAATAGCTACATAGCTGCACTGTTCCTGCAAGGAAGCTATGACTCCCACGTCGCATGTCTGGTAGTATTCTTTCAATTCTGCCAAGGAAATTCTTCCTACAAAATCAGCTTCTACATCTGCATATTCCTTTCGTAATGTTTCTAAGTAATTGCTTTGTCCTCTTCCTGCTACAGTCAGAGACAAGCAGTAGCCTTCTGTCTGAAGCATTCTTAATGCCTGTAAAATGTATACAAGGCCTTTGGAAGGAGATATAGAGCCTACATACAATAGGCGGAAAGGTACTCGCTGATTGTCATTGCGTCTGCAAGCGTTATCATTCAGATTCAAATCGGGCATTCCATTGTATATTACAGAAACGTTTACATTCTCACCCAGCAGAGACGTTATGAAACGATGTCCGTTTTCGGTGACGCAAACGATATGGTCTGCTTCCTCATAGGCTTTCAGTTCGTTATGGCAGGACATTGCCATGCTTGCCTTTTGTTGTTGCATTCCGTCAATGCAGAATTGTTTGTAGAGTCGGTTGAAGCGTTGTGTGTCTCTATTATACAATCCTTTCCAAGGAATGCAGTGCAGGTGAGTTACAATGCGGCAATTTGGAACCTGGTTTTTTACCAATAGGGCAAAGTCAATCAAATTCAGCGTATGTAAGTGCAAAATATGCCAGCCATCGTCAACAAATACTTGTTTTATAAGACCGAATGCCAGTTTGTTGTACTGTTCCATCCAGAAAGGTTCGTTCATTGTACCGTCCGGATGTTGCGGGAGTGGTATTATGACCTGTCTTTTGCCTTCCGGCAGTTCTTTTATCGAAACGAACGTTACGCGCGGACTGAATTGGAACACGATGCGGCAAACGCGGACGGAAGCATAGTGGCGTAGCCCTTCTTGCAGTACGTGTAAATAACGGCTTACTCCCGTTGTATCTTCCGTACTGTTTATATCCAGCAAGTATAGATTTATCTGTTTCATAATCCATCGTTACAAAGGTCGTAATACATCGTTTCTTTTTCTTCCGGTAGCATCGTTCACAGCCCACAATATCAGACGGGATACTCCGTGTTGGTAGCCGGCATAGAAGGTAGAGGCTGGTATATGAGTTGTCAGATAATCTTCCCAATATTCTGCATCTGCATCGCTGAAACACATCTGCATTTCTTCTGCTTTTTGCCGATAAGGCAGTTCGTGCAGCGGTCGGAACAAAAAATCTACTTGTGCGGCAAGAGTAGAATTCTGCCATTCGAATTTGGATACAGAAATCTCCAAATGCGACCGAGCTTGTACTTGCAAATCATCGATGAATGCTTGTTCGGCAACCTTTCTAATGGCATAGTCAATATAATACATGTGTTCTTGAGATTCACAGGCATGTGCATATGCGTATAGCGACATCCACTCACCCGGTTGGAGTGACAACTTGCGGCAATAAAGCGACAAGGAAAGGTATTGTTTGAAAAGAACTAACCAATGTGCCATTTCTTCGGCAGAAGCGTTTGTCCGTGATGCTTGCTGCAGCAGTTCTTCCGACATGCGTCTGAACAGCTTGTCTTCCAATTCCCGGATTTCCGGTTTGTTTGTCCATTTAGAATAATGGTGCAGGAAATAAATGGCGGGGTAAAGACTGCGTTTGCCAGTTTCTTCGCATTGTTTTTGTTGCCTGCCTATCTGCTGGCAAATAGTCAAAGCTTGCTTGCCAAACACATCTTCAAACTCGGTCTCTATAAAACCGTTTTCTAATAGATACAGTACGGTATACCCAATGCCCGACAACCCGTTCTCGAAGCTAATATCTTGAGTTCTGACCAATAAAGCTTCTTGCAACAGTTGGCTGGCTTGTTCTTCCAGATATTCGTCTGCAAGCACGCGGGAAGCCTCGAACAATGTCAAAGACATGCCGGCTTTGCCATTGTAGAGTCCACTTAACCCCACAGTACATGCGTTGAGCGCTACGTAATAGCTCATCTTCGCAAGAATCTCTTTATTGATGCAATATGGTTTCATAGATAGATTTCCTCTAAGTTCTTTTTCTCTTTGAAATCATACAGTGCCATTCCCCGCAACCTATAGTAAGCTGCATAGGTGTCTCGCATGGCTGAATAGAATTGCAGCATCGTTTCGTGTTGTTTTTGCAATGCGTCGGTCAATTCGTACACAGATACGTGCCCCAGTGCAAAACTTTTGATGGCTAACTGGTACTGTTCGCGTGACAATTTATAAGCGCGTTCGGACAATTGCCATAAACCGACAGAATGATTATAGTTGTCGGTGCATTCTTTTATCTCATCGCGAAACTTGCGAATAGTGTTTTCTATCTCAAGATTACGTGCCTGATAGGTGTTGCGGGCTATCTTCCGTTTATTTCGGTTGATGCCCCATTGCCAGATGGGAATTTGGAAACTGAGAGTAACCGTTTGCAACTTGTTGGCATGGCGGTAAGCGTCTGTAAAATTTTCGGCATATTGGTTGATGCCATAATTCAGGCTGAGATTACCATTGAAGCGCGTTTCCATTTTGGCATTGAAAAAATCTTTTTCTGCTTCCAGTCTGTTCATTTCTTGTTCTGTCAACGTAGGATTATTCTGCTTCACGTAATATTCCACCTCTTGGCGTTCGATTAGAGAAGGCAGGTCGAAGTCAGGCAAAATTAGTGTACCGCTGCTTCTCTCAAGTCCTAAATATGTGCAAAGGGCCCGGAAAGATTCTTTATACTGTTTCCGTGCCAGTCTGTAGTTAAGTTGCAATTCAATCGTTTGCAGTTCCACTTGCCGATAGTCGTATTCAGTGATATGTCCATGGGTTAATTTAGTCTTGGCAATAGAAAGCAAGGTGTCGTTTGCAGCACTGTTGAGCAATGTCAGTTCACTTTCCAGCTGATGAGATAAAGCTATGAAAAATAACTCCAATGCTTCCTCTTGGATTTTAGAAATCTTGGAGCAATATTTCTTTATGGAGATGCTATGTTCCGCTTCTTGTATTTTTTTATCGAAAAGGAACAATTTGCGGCCTCCCCATAGTTGCTGGGAATAGCTAACAAAGAAAGGAGAAGTTGTGAAGCTATGCCGCTTGTCGGAAAATTCATTTAGGTAGCTTAAATTTGTACCGATTTGGAGGCTTCCCCCTGTAAACCCGATACGTTGGCTGATTGTGATGCCTGCCGAGCTGCTGTTGGCATAATCTTCTACCGATGAATAACTGCCGTCCTCCGGACTTTGAAGCAGGCGCAATGAACGATTGAAAGCTACTGGGTTGAAGGAAAAAGAAACGGAAGGCAGGAGACCTTTCCGATAATTTTCATATTGAAGCAGATCATTCTGATGTTCTTTTTGTTCTATTTGTGCAACAGGCGATTGTAAAACATACACGTGCAATACCTCATTCAATCTTAAGGTAGATAATTCTTGCGCTGTTAACTGGCTTGGAAATAACAGGCACAAAAAAAACAGATATAATGCACCGCCTTTCATAAGGTGTTGTAGATATTTATATTATAAAGATAAATCAAAAAAGTGAATAATGGGATATTTCCATGTTAATTATAATAAAA
>NZ_JANRHN010000064.1:0-5744 GCF_024733745.1 Bacteroides sp. ET225
AAGGATTGTCCGCAGCCCAAGAGAATCAATGAACAATGGTCATTTCATCTATCAGATGCGATGCTCCGGCATACTTGTCAATAATGAACAAGGTATAGCGGATGTCTACACATGCGGCACGCTGCAACTGGGGATTATAGGCGATATCTCCCGTAAGCCCTTCATAGTTGCGGTCGAAGGCCGTACCGATCAGTTCACCCTTCGCATTGAATACCGGTGAGCCGGAATTTCCGCCCGTATTGTCCGTTGCCGTCACGAAGCATACAGGCATCCGTCCGTCGGACATGGCATACGGACCGAAATCCTTTTCTTCGTAAAGTTTCTTCAGGCGGGCAGGAACCACAAACTCCGGATTGTCGGGATCTTCCTTCTCCATTACACCTTCCAGCGTTGTAAAGTACAGATACTCTTTCGCGTCAGCCGGCTCGTAAGACCCGATCTTGCCGTAAGTCAGCCTCAGCGTAGAATTGGCGTCCGGATAAACCGGCTCATGCTTTTTCCGCTTCAGTTCAACCATACCCGCTACCCATGTCTTATGCGCGCGATTGTACGCATCGGTTTCCTCTTTCATCGCATTGCTTGTATGCTCATACCCCTCCTTGACCGAACGGGCATACTGCACCATCAAATCGTTCGCCAATGTTTCTGCATCCGGGTTCTTCAAGAATGCTTTCAAGGCCTCACGGCTGCGGAATATGGAAGTATCGAAGCAAGCATCCACAAACGCATCCACATTTCCCCCAAACCGGGCATCAATCACCTTAAATATACTGATCCGCTGGTCAGAAGGTATCAGTCGGGCATAAAGCGCAATCAAACGTTTGGACACTTTCCGGTCGACAGAGAGATTGTAGTCCTTGTTGAAGAACTTGTTTCCCTCTTTTCCCAGCCCCTTTACAGCCTCTGCTATCTCCTTTGAATTTCCATTCTTCAGGGCTTTGAGCAGAGCGTCCGTATCCGGCACCTTGTAAAATTCCGTTCCCAGCATCAGAGCTTCATAGATGGCCTGCTGATGATAAACGTAAGGAAAGCGTTTCTTCACAATCTTACGGATGCTTTCGTAAGCCTCGTTCCATGCCGCATTTCCTGTTTCTCGTCCGTAAGCCAGCAGTTCTTCCTGCTGCTTTTTCTTCTTGTCAAGCACTTTCAGCTTCACCAGCCCTTCGTTCATCCCAATTGCATTCTTCCAGTAATTTGCCGAAGAAGCATACTTGGCCGCATATTGGATGCGCGTCCTGTCATCCTTCCGCATCTCCTCGCCCAAAGTCCGCAGACGTACCCCGCGGATTGTATCGCGCATGAAATTGGTCGTGTTCATCCGCTCTTCCACTTCATCGCTGATCATGTATCTCCAGTTCTTTCCAGGAAATCCCATCACAAAAGTAAAATCGCCCTCTTTCACTCCTTGCATGTTTATCGAAAGGTGCTTCTTCACTTTCAAAGGCACATTCTCTGCATTGTAGACAGCCGGCTTCCCGTCTTTCGAGGCATAAATACGGAACATCGAAAAATCGCCGCAATGACGCGGCCACATCCAGTTGTCCGTATCGGCGCCAAACTTGCCGATGGAAGACGGAGGCGCGCCAACCATACGTACATCTTTGTATGCGGTTTTAACAAACAGATAATACTTGTTCGCCCCGTAAAACGGTTTCAGCTCCAATGTCGTAAATTCATCGGTTGCAATCCGCTCCTTGTCGGCAAAACGTTTTGCGACCTTCTCCAGATACGAAGGCGACAGATAATTTGTTCCGTCCGGATCCTCATCTTTTTTCAGCTGCTCCTCTACGTAAGAAGTCACATCCAGAATCCGGTCGATGAATGTCACGCTCAACCCCTCACACGGCAGTTCCTGCTCACGTGTCATGGCCCAGAACCCGTCGGTCAGGTAATCATGCTCCACCGAACTGTGCTGCTGGATGTATCCATAACCACAATGGTGATTGGTCAGCACCAGTCCTTCAGATGAAATCACCTCTCCCGTGCAGCCTCCTCCAAAGTGTACCACAGCATCCTTCAGGCTCACATTCTCTGGACAATATACTTTGTCAATGCTGATATCCAGCCCCAAATCCTGCATGACGGCAGCATTCTGCTGTTTCAAATCAGTCAGCATCCACATTCCCTCATCAGCTTGCCCCGCAAGGACAAAAGCTGAAAACAGAAACAAGAAACAAGTTTTCTTCATGGCATAAAGTTTATCTGATAAAATAAATGAACAAAGAGGGCATGCCGTTTCATACAGTCTTCACATGACACACCCTCTCTGCACTAAAGAATGAACAAGAAACTACTCAACGATAGTCATTTCGTCAATCAAGTTCTTGCATCCTCCCAGCTTCTCAACAATAAACAGCACATAACGGATATCTACAGCAATGCAACGCTGCAAGTTATTGTCGAAATTAATGTCGCCTGAAAGCGATTCCCAATTGCCGTCGAACGCAGCACCGATAAGCTCGCCGTTTCCGTTCATTACCGGAGAGCCCGAATTGCCGCCTGTAATATCGTTGGTAGTCAGGAAACAAGCCGGCATCTCGCCGTTAGGAAGCGCATAACGTCCGTAATTCTTTGCCGCATACAGTTCCTTCAGCTTTTCAGGAACCACAAACTCCGGATTTTTCGGGTCTTCTTTTTCCATCACGCCCTTCAACGTGGTATAATATTTATAATGGATACCGTCCTTGGGATCGTACGACTTCACATTTCCATACGTAAGACGGATCGTAAAGTTTGCGTCCGGAGCCTTTGGAGTCGGAGCATACATTTCACACAGTCCGCGCACATAAGTTTTATGAAGCAGATCAATGTCACCGCTCGCCTTTCCTATTCTGCCAGCAATTTCACCATATTTATTGCCTACAGTTTCAGCGTACTGTACGGCCAAGTCTTTTTCAAGCGCTTCTACTGTAGGGTTAGCCATAAAGGCGTTGAAGTTTTTCTCGTTCGCAAAAATCGTATTGTTGTAAAGCGCATCAATATAAGCGTTGAAATCGCCCTTGAACTCATCCTTTATGGTTCCATAAAAGGCAGGAAGCGCATCAGCAGGCACACTGGCCATATACAGCGGGATCAGTATCTTAGCCACCTTGCGGTCTACCTCATGATCATAATCCTTATTGTGAATCTCCGCATAAGTTTCCTTCAACCCGTCGAGAGCCTTTTCGATATCTTTCTTCTTGTTCTTGTCCAGAGCCTTGGCCAAAGCTTCAACACTGCTGTTCACCGCAGTATATCCGGCAAATTCAATTCCGCTCCGGAATGTTTCGGAGAAATAAGTCATCTGCGTCTGCAAAGGAGCGATCCGGGCAACATAATCATTAATTTTGCTTACAACAGCCTTATAGTCCTCATTCTGCTTCTTTTCGGCAAACTCCAGGAACTTCATTTCCTGTTCGGCTTTCGCATCAAGCACCTTATTGTCAACAATCGCCTTGTTCATGCCTATCGAATTCTTCCAATAGTTGCTTGACGAAGCGAACTTGCTGGCGTACTGGATACGGATTTTATCGCTGGCAGCCATCTCTTTACGCAAAACGCCCAAACGCGCTTCTCTTACTGTAATCCGCGGTATATTCGTACCGTCCATCCGCAAACGCACTTCGCTTTCCGTCAAATAACGGCTTGTGCTTCCGGGGAATCCCATAATCATGGCATAGTCGCCTTCCTGCAGTCCCTTCAGCGAAATAGTCAGGTATTTCTTCACCTTGAGCGGCACGTTCGTTTCCTTATATTCCTCAGTCGGGTTTCCGTCTTTGTCTGCATAGATGCGGAACATGGAAAAATCGCATGTATGGCGCGGCCACATCCAGTTGTCGGTTTCGCCTCCGAACTTGCCTATCGATGAAGGAGGAGCGGCAACCATACGCACGTCGCTGTATGTCTTGATAAAGAAGAGATAATATTTGTTGCCCGCATAAAACGGCAAGGCCAGGGCAGAAATTCCCGGCTTGCCTTTCAAGTCACTTTTCTTCAATTGCTTGTCGGCAAGTTCTTTCAGGTATTTTGTTCCAAAAGATTCTGCTTCGGTCACCTTCTTTTTCTTTATGTCTTCGTTCACCAGATCGGTTACATCCACAATCCGCTCCACAAACTTGAACGTCAGTCCCGGCGTAGGCAGTTCTTCCTGATAACTCTTTGCCCAGAATCCGTTTGTCAGATAATCGTGGTCTACCGAACTGTGCTGCTGGATTGCATCATACCCACAATGGTGGTTTGTCAGAATCAGTCCGTTAGGTGAAATAATTTCACCCGTACATCCACGTCCGAAGATGCCGACGGCATCCTTCAAAGTCACCTTATCCGCGCTGTAGATATCAGTGACATCCATTTTCATCCCCTGAGCCTTCATCCGGTCTGCCAGATTCTGTTCCTGCATAAGCTGGAGCAGCCACATGCCCTCATCGGCCTTTACCGGAGAGAATACGGCACAAATCAGTGCCATTGCCAATACTTTAAATTTTTTCATCTTTATAACAAATTGCAATTAATAATTTAAGTCTTGCATCCCACAAAGGGCTGCACAAAAATAGTAAAAAAAAAGCACACAAGAACGTTTCTTAACCGCAAAAGGGTAATAAACCACTATCTATGTATAAATTTTGATAATTTATTTCTATCCGTTCCCGAAACATCTTACCTTTGCCTCAGAATTTAAACGGTTTACGCATGTATAAACTTTATTTTTTTCTGTTCTGCGCACTTATATGCGCTTCTTGCAGCAAGAAATACAAGATAGAGGGGACTTCTTCTGTATCAGTGTTAGACGGTAAGATGCTTTTCATCAAAGTGCAGTCGGGGGACAAAGTTGTAAACATAGATTCAGCCGAAGTCATTCACGGACTCTTCAAGATGAAAGGAAAAGTGGACTCTACAGTCTTGGCGTCCCTATATATGGACGAAGACTGCATCATGCCGGTTGTCATAGAACCCGGAAACATTGACATTCAGATAGACAATGCGGGAATTGTGATCAAGGGAACTCCACTGAACAACAGCTTCAACGAGTTTATCATGAAAAAGAACTCGCTCGATGACCGCTTTTATGAAGTGAACCACGAAGAAAGCCGGATGATTATGGACGGGAAAAGCCTTGAAGAAGTTCATAACGCAATTGACGGAAAGCGCAAAGCCCTTACAGAAGAGATGAACCAACTGACCAAAGGCTTCATAAAAGACAATTATGACAATGTGTTGGGTCCCGGTTTGTTCATCATGATAGGCTACAGCCTGCCTTATCCGATGCTTACCCCGCTCATGAAAGAAATCATCGACGGCGCTCCGGAAAAGTTCACCAATGATTTCAGAGTTAAGGCCTACATCGACGCTGCGGAAGCGCATATGAAGTAGACAAAACAGATGGGAGCGCAAGCCGCCGCACAGACTTCCATTATCGCATTGAAAGAATGGCCGTTAATCAGTATTGCGCTTATTCTTTCACGTCATTGCCTTTGCAAGGGCAAACGGGTTGCATGACTATTTGAATGGAAGCAAACACGAAAAGCATTATAGACGCAGGAAGTGTCGCAACAAAAGATACTCTTCCCAGTGTTCCGTCAGGAGGGCAATCCATGCTGCGTCATACGCAACACGGACGCAGAAAAATGAAAAGATATTTGAGGATGTGTCGTGTGCGTCAGAAAGGACTAAAAACAGAAACCCAACAGGAGAGATACAATCAAAGTCCATAAATCTTTCTCCTGTTGGGTTTCGCATGCTTTTCCGATTTCGGTCAAGACATATGA
>NZ_JANRHN010000065.1:0-5651 GCF_024733745.1 Bacteroides sp. ET225
TCTGGGAGGCGCATGGGCTGCCGGAAGCTTTTCGCAGGTGGGGGCTGCGAAGCTTTCCGAGTTAACATTGGGCGAAAATCTTCTTGAGACAATACCTGAATCCCAGAATCTCATCAACGTTAGACGTGCCAGACCGGGATTCATCAATGCCGACGGGAGCATATCCGACAACGACAGCTACTTGTATGTGATTGTCCCAATGAACGGCAATGACATTTCCGTTTCCTTTGCCGGAGGACAGTTCCTTGCCGCGTATGACCGGTACGGGAAATTCACGCACGGAGTGCCGGCCAATTCAAAGAAACTGCCGTTCCAGACGGGGGATGTCTATGCCGGCCTGTGTTTCGGCAAGACATTGAGCAATGTGGCTGCGAGTTATGGAGATTCCGCAACGTACATGCCATACAACAGGCATATAGCCCTGGATGAATTTTCGCCTGTAAAGGAAAGGGTCGCATACAATGACAGCAGTCTGTACAGGACGGAATTCCATACAACGGTTGCAATAACCAGCAGCGGAATAAATAACAAGATAGGAGATTTTCTCATCCGGAAGGGAACTGAAATCACATTCAGCCTGTCCGGTGAGATTGACTGGGGAAGAGCCATCCTTTCCGCCTATAAGGAATCCGAAGAACTGGTCAGGCTGCAGGATAATGTGGAAAAGGGGGAACAGTACACCCTTATGGCAGAAGAGGATTACGTCAGCGTGCATCTGTTCGTGTCGTCACCTTCAAAAGAAGGCAATGTGGAAGTGGAGATAGAAAGCAAGGGACTGCTGGACTCAATGGTTGCGGCAAGGGACAAGCTCAATTCCGGCATAGGCACGGAAGACCTGAAGAACAGATCCATCACGCTGGACAAACTGGGAGATGACCTGGTCACCACCGGCAAGAACAAGTTCGACAAGGCCGACAGGGACGTGCAGATAGGGAAATTCATCAGCAGTGAATCCGGGACGCTGGGCAGCAATGCAGGATATATCGTATCCGGATTCATACCGTTTACTGAGGAAATGGGTTACCTTACCGCGTCATACAATGGAAAACCTCTGACCGGAGGGCCATACAGCATCCTCCTTGACGCGGAAAAACGGGTGATTGCCTTTTCCCAGAACAATGACAGCAAGGGCGTGCTGAAATGGCAGGAAGGAACGGCGTATGCAAGGTTCACAATAAGCACGGGCGACATAGAGGCCAGCATACAGATTGAAGAGGGCAAGGAGATAACGGATTACGAAGCGTACAGGAAGGTTCTTGCAGAAGACCTGATGCCCTCCCTTTCCCATACGGAGGCCGACACGTTCAGGCTGTGGCTTCCCGGCGAAGTCTGCATCGCAAGAGGATGCACGATAGAGATGTACAACTCCCAGGTGTCATGGTGCGGAAACATCGGCAACTACCATTTCTTCTGGAACGGCGTAGGCAAATGCATGAAGAGGAAATGGAGCTGCGAGAACCCCTGCCAGGTCATAGAGTTCACTCTGGACGGATCGGCCGACTACATGGCCTCAAACAACGACAGCATTGAGTTCAGGATAGGGGACGACACATATATTATGAACAAGGATACGGACAGCGGGAATTTCGGTGAAAACATCGGTGACTCGTATTCGCTGGGAAAGGCGATGGTCAAGTCCATCAACGAACGGTCGGAGGGCAAATACACGGCCTACCATCCGCACGAGGTATACCGTGTCTTCCGGGTTAAGGTGAACAGGACGGACGATGACACGAACGTCACGGCATCGGTAACATTCCCCGGAGGAACATGCACCACAAAGACCATTCAGGAGGTCGTTCCGGACGGCACGTCCTATGACCTGTCCCTTGAAGTCTATGACAACAATAATAATAAGGTCGCTTCGGCCTCCACGTCCGTGAAGTTTGTAAGAAACAAGCTGCTGACAATCAAACTGCTTCCCATAGGCGACAGCCTCTCAACGGGGAAATACTGGTATGACGCGCTGCTCCGCTTCTGCCCGGACATGAAATTCGTCGGGACGAGATGGGCCTACAACAACGGCATCTGGACAGGCGGGACTACGCACAAGCATGAGGGAAGACCTGGAGTTGCCCCGTCATACTACATCGGGAACAACAAATACACATTTGACAAGTACGGACAAAATGGAAATGATGGCAGGACACAGGATTTAAACCCGTTCTGGAATCCGAACGAGAATAAAATTGATATATTATATTATAAGTCGAACTATAATGTTGAGTATGACGCCATAATGATATTCCTCGGAACAAACGGCATAGATGTAGACCCTTCCAAGGCGGTATCGCAGATCAGGCAGTTCATCGACGGTATCAGACAGGGGGATGCCGACACTCCGATTTTCGTGGTCAATACGCTCTTCAGGGGGAATCAGGACGGCATCGGCGTGCAGACCGGGAATGACGGGTATTCCGTTTCCGCAACCTACAAGCTGGTGGAGGACCTTAAGGTATTCAACCTTCAGGTGGCTCTTACGGAAAGCCTGAAGGAATATCCCAGCCTCTATTTTGTGCCCGTTTCAGTCACGCACGATTCGGAATACAATTTCGGTGCGGTTGAAACCCCGGTGAATCCCCATGCCGTCCAGACGGAGCTTATGCCCACGGAGGCTACCCATCCGCAGAACCAGGGATACGAGCAGTTCGCGGACATCATGTATTCGACATTCTGCGCACATCTTCATGTAGGCTAATGCGGAAACTTTCCGCATTAGCCTACTAATCTTCAATCAAATTCTTACGCATTACCTATTTCCACCATCTATAAGAGCCTACTTTAATTTGTATGTATTGGCTCTGTAGCAGGTTCTGTGCTTGCTGTATTGCGCCTGAAAAAGCATCTTGGCACCCTTGTATACATGTCCTGAAATGTCTGAATCTTCATTGAAGTTCCACAGCCCCCACATTCCATTATAGCTGTACGCAATGCTCAGTATGCCTTCATTATACATGGTCGCTCCGCATTGTTCCTTGGAATACATCTGAGGAAGAACGTATATCTTATAGTCAACGACTTTTTTGTTTTCCCAATCGATAGACATCTGGACAACTCTTGATACTGTACGTTCCTTATATTTGGCATTTGAACTTAAACTCTCATTGTAGTAGTTGTAGTTTCCTCCTTGGGGGTTGTTGCCGTGATTGTTTCTTCTGTTCTCCGAATTGAAGGCATTGGGAACGTATGAGTTTCCGGTCCAATAGTTGTTGTCAAAGATTGTGTATGTGGGATATTCTTTACTGCCGATCTCCTTCATGCCCCAGTACTTCACGTCATGCGGGTGGAAAAACTGCCATTCCTCCCATTCGTCCGAAGAGACCTCTGTAAGGCCTGAAGGAATGTCCGTAAAGGAAAAGCCTTCACCCAGCACGCGCTTAGCATCTATGTAGGCCGAATTATGCCTTCCTCCGACACGGCCGATCACAGCCTCGCTGTAGTCCTTAGTCGCAGAACCTAATGTATATGTCCCGTCGCCGTTATCCACACGCCGGATCTTTATCCAAGTGTCCCAGTTCCTCATGTTCAGAATCAGATTGCCGTCGTAGTCAAGGCCTATCGTGTTGGGATGGCTGTCTACGGCATCTCCCATTTCTCCGAATGCGTCTGTACACAGCTGCGGATAGTCGGTTACGGCAAACCAGCCCACAGATTTCCATTCTCCGTTCTGCTTCACAATTTCCTGTATTGTAGCTCCTCTTATATTCTTCATGCCGGCACCGCCTATATTGACATTGGCATTCATGCTGTTCAGCAATATCAGGTGAGTGTCAGATATGTAGATAAAGTCATGCGAGTCAATACCTGATGCATTGCCTGTCATTCCTATGTTCTTGTCTATAACGTTAAAGTTCTCATCGAATATGGTAATGTACTTGCTTCCTGTTCCGGCAACGTCTTCATTGGTGGCGACAACATAACGCTCCTTGTTCTCCGGTGTATAGAAGTGTTCGAAGTTATCGTATTCGCTGGTCAGAGATGGAACTATAGGCTTGACCCTGACCGGTCCATTCTGATTCATGTCAATGAGAAAGTCCTTGGTCATTATATTGAACCTGTCAAAGAAACCGTTGAATGAACCTTCTACTTTGATTTCATCCCAATTAGACGGCAGCTCACTGGGAGGTATTACATCCGGATCCACTTCCCGAATCTGAAGGGAATGGTTTCCGTCAATGTACAATTCCCAGTATGTGCCGTCCGGGGCGGACAAGTATGCTACATCTTTGGCCAGATTCCTCTTTTCAACCCTCAATGAAGGGACGGTTATGTAATCTCCACGCTCTTCTCCGGTGAATGCGTGCTTTCCCCTGCATATGACCACGCTTCCGTCCTTAGCTCCTGCAACCTGTACGGCTATCCTTATATAGCGCACCCATGACATTTCTCGAGGTATCTGGAAGGAATTTCCCAATGTTGCCCCTCCTTCCCCTGTCAGTCTTTGGCCGTTCTTGTCTTCTGAATCTGTTACAACGATCATCCCGGTAGCAGTGCCTGTTCTCGTGAACCATTCTCCCGCAGCCGCGTCTATGCGGTTGGAAAGCTCATAGCCTTCATTCGGGGGGCTGAACGAATTTACCCCGTCATTGAAAGTCTTCTCCGTCCCGTCAGGATCAAGAAGGTTCTCTGTATTATGGTCTACAACACCTTCGATATTGTTTATGCTGCCTGTAAAACCGGACAATTCGTCCAGATTCCGTTCCACTTCCATATTAAATTCTTCCTGTGTCATATTCCTGTAAGACACAGACCGTGAACTGACTGCGGGCTTGGGGATAAGTTCGTAATCACCATTATATTCGAATGGCTGATTTTCATTACCTGCCTTTAGCCAACTCCATTTAGCTGTCTTTGCATTTTTAGGAATGTCAAGTTCGGCATCAATGTAATATGCACTGTTATTTTCTCCATATCCGCTTATATAAGCATCTTCGTTGTCATAAAATGCTATACCTATATTAGTGGTTGGAGTTACACCTATTTTACATTTTATTTTTCTATAATCTAAAACATTTGCAGAGAATGATTTCCAAGTAGTAGAACTCATCAATTCACCTGATTCGTATTTCACGGCGTAGTTATCTATAAGATTTGCTGTACCCTTAATATTTTCGGAATTAAGACCTTCTAAAACTTTGGAAACGTTATCATTAAACTCTGTTAGCGTTTTTTCTTTATACAAAACTAAATCGCTTGATAATGAAGGTACCGGGATCAGTTCGTAATCACCATCATATTTGAATGGTTCATCCCCGTTGTCCAGCCAGCTCCATTTTGCTGTCTTGGCGTTTTCCGGGATGACAAGCATGACTTTTTCATACCCTCTATTCTCCAGCTTATAATATCCGTCAATATACGTATCCTCCCCGTCATAGAACGCAAGGCCGACGTTATAAGCTGAGTCGGCGAAACCGACAGTGCATTTGATTTTTCCGTAGCCGGATACGTCAGCGGAAAAATATTTCCAGGCGGCTGATGAAATGACCTCGCCGGTAGAGGCGTTGATGGCTGTGTCAAGTATCGTTTCTGCAGTTCCCTTTTTCCCCAATATCTTGTCGGCATTATCATTGTTTCCCAATTTTTTCTCTAACTCGGAAAGTTTCGCAGCCCCCACCTGCGAAAAGCTTCCGGCAGCCCATGCGCCGCCCTGG
>NZ_JANRHN010000066.1:0-3807 GCF_024733745.1 Bacteroides sp. ET225
TAATGATTATTGTGATAAAGTTTTTCTTTCCTCCACGGAATTTTTCTTCAAATATAAGCATAAATTCTATGTTCCAGCAGCTGGACCGTATAGTCCACGTAGGTGGACCGTACAGTCCAGCTGCTGGAACATAAAAAATAAAGGCACATTCAGGGATTGCTGACGGGAAAGAAAGACAAACCCATGCAGGCATCTTTCTTTCCCCTTGCAGTATCCTGCTACTTTTTACCTACATTGAATTCAGCTACCGTCACATTATAATTGTTGACCGGATCCCATTCATTGAACTGTGCCTTTATGTATCTATAAGTGGAAAGCGGAAGATCAAACGTCTGTTCAACAGGGCTTTGAGCCAAATCAATATTGGCCTTGATTTCCTCAAATGAGCTTCCGTCATTACTACCATATAAAGTAATGTTATGTACTTGCATTCCTCTTGTCGTGTTACGATGCATTTCAGCAGTAATGCCACCGCCATCCTGCGATTCAGCCAAGATGGTTGCACTTCCAGCGGACAATGCGGTTATGTAATGCAGCAACCCCTCCAAGCCTGTTTCTAAGGAAATATCGGTCATACGCCTAACATTTTCTCGGACAATTCTTTCATCAAACTCCTTGCAGACCTCCAGGCTGTCACCCTCCACCAGACGGTTTTGTATCAGATACTCCATTCCCCAGCCTATGCCGGCAATCCCCTTGTCAAAATTTATACTTAAATCATTCGTGAGCCGCTCTGTCATACGATCCAACAGCACATCCATTATCTCCTTATAAATTTCATCAGATGTCCGTTCATATAATAGGGCAAAGCCCAATATGATGCCGGTTTGCCCATGGAACAGACCGGTGTCCCTTAAAAATGCCGTTTCCAGCAACAGGCGGTTCAGCATCCTCCGTTCCATCGAAAACTGCAGTTCCATATCATTCCTTTTTTGAAACCTGATTTATGAAAAGTTTCATCCCGTCCCTTATCTCCTGCTGCATGCGCTCCACGCCATTGCTCGGCCGTGTCAAGTCCGCGTTAAGCAGCTCGCCTCTGGGAGACAGAAGAAAGTAACGGGGTATCGGCGTGGAAGAGCCTCCGTAAACCTTCGACTGAATGTCGGCCCACAGTTCTTTTGAGGCAAGCAGATGCAGGCCGGAAAGTTGGCCCTCTATACGGGAACGCCATTTCCCGGCATCGCTGTCTATCGACACATAGACCATGGAAACTTGGTTGTAGAACTGAGAAAGCATGTTGTCAACCTGGTCCTTGTAGCCAAACTCCATCATGCATGGAACGCACCACGTGGCCCACAGGTCAACCAATACGAATTTCCCCTCAAGCTCCTCACACGAACAAAGGGCCTCCAGGCTGGAAGGAGAACAGGAAATGACTTGGGCAGTGCTGTTCCTCGCCTTATAGAACTCATATTCACGCTTGCAGATGGCATAGGACTCCGAATCCGGAAAACGGCGGTGAATGTACGCAAGCACCGAATCGTTATCAAACCCATCAATATGAAAAATCAGCTGAAACATGAAATGGGTGAAGAGTTCTGACAGAATATCCGACGGGGAGGCCAGCATAAAATCCGGTTCATAAGTAAGCTTGCAGCCCGCAAGTTCCGATTTTACCCTGTTCCGCTCCGCCTCATCCAACTGTGAATACACATATTCATAATAGTATATAAAATACACGGAAGCATGGTGCCTGTGGAAGTCGCCCTCTACGGGACATGAACGGTAGAGGGAGTCCACCAGAAAGTCTATCCGGGCCAATGACGCCCTTGACTGCACAGAGTCCTTCGCCTTTAAAAGCTCGTCAGCCAGCACTTCGGTTTCACCATACTTCAGCTCACGGCGCAATATCTCCCCGAACCGGGAACGGTCATTCTCAAGCTCACGCTCATAGGGAGGCGTAATCTGCAGGCGGGGAATATTGTCCGGCGACACGCCGGAGAAGTCATCCGCATCGACAAAACGCTTCAAATACTTCTGAACATTCTTTCTAAACACCAGTTCTTTGTCACGGTATAAAAAACGAGAACAGTAGTTGTTGATCATTTCATTGCCCCCTTTCACCGACAGGCCTCCCTTCTCACGGTATACGTGCAAGGTATCGTTCGGAGCGACATAAAGAATTTCATGGCCGATTCTATCCGGAAACTTTAAAGAAAGGATGGAAATGTCATCCACATGGAGGTCGTAGTCCGCGGGCAGACCGGCCCGGACATCAAGCGTGTCATGCGCATAAACGAAATTATAGAGGCCGTCGACCGGCTTGTATATGAACAGCCTGATCGGCTCGTCGAACAGAAAGGAAACATGCACATTGTTTCCATACACCAAAAGATGGAACAGGCAAAGCAGCAGGATTGTCAGGAACTGTTTTCTCATACAATAAAAAGTTAATCATATTACCTAATTTATACTTAAAGAATAGTATATCTGTACTCAGAATTTACTTAAAAACAACAACGGCTTTAACAGGGTTAGTTTCATGTTAAAGACTAACCCTGTTTATTGATGAAACTCTAACAATACAATAACCGCATACAACTGTAGCAATGAAAAAATATCCTCAAATACAATTTACCTTCTCGTACCCCGGACATGCCGCAAAAGCAAGACTATAAACCTTGCGAGGATCATTTGACTTAACCGTTACTTTCTTATCGGGAGGCAAAGGAGTATTGTCTTCACCTAACGCACCAGAATGAGGCTGAAAGCACAGGCAATCCCACTCGCTTTCTTCTGACCCACTGCCGGTAAACCCGCTTCCGCCAAGAACCTGCTTCATCTCTCTTTCTGAAAGGACACTTGCATTTTTCAACTTCAAAGTTCCTAACTTTTTCATAATTTAAAATTTTAAGTTATTATTCGGGCTTCTATTTTACAACTGCATTTCAGCCCTTTCCATGCAGCCTTTCATTTCTCAATTGTTTTTCCTTTTTGCAAGCTTCGCAAGGTAACGTCTGAGATTCCGAAAACCCACAATGCCGGAATCCATCAGAAGCATCTCGCCTTTCCTGTTAATCAATAGATAAGTCGGAAACGAACGTATATTCAGTTTACAAACAATCGACTCCGGATTGTCTATTGCACTGTCATCATCAAATATATTTTCCCAGCCGATGCCATGCGCAGACAACAGACTGTCCATTTTCTGAATATTCCTATTGCTGTCATAACAGATCCCTACAAGGCTGCAATAACCACTGATTTCGTCATGAAGAACCTTCATATCAGAAAAGCCTGCTATACACGGATTGCACCATGTCCCCCAGAAATCTACCAGCAGATAATCATTCCGCTTAAAACATGCAGCCAGCTTATCCATAACCGTTTCAGGGACTACAGTCCTACGAATCTCTTTTTCCGACAAATATAGGAAATCCCAATTACCGCCTATACTGTCCAGACTATAGCATACACTTCCTATCGCTACGCTGTCGCCCACAGAATAAGAAGACTTGTACCCCATACCGTCCACAGTCATAAAACGGTGCTTCTTCCCGGTCCTCATATCCCGCAGTTCAATCCGAACATTATCGCCCGGATTCTCATACACCAGAATGTCATGATTGTTCCAAACCGCATGCCGTGACCTTTGGTACGCATAAGTCACAGGAAGCTGATTGATTCGTCGGTCACTATAAGCAAGGGAACCGAAGTTCGGAATCAGATAATACTCATACGCCTTGCCGTTCTGTACATAACTGCCAAGACAGCAATACATATCATGATACTTCTTTATGGAATCTATCTGAAAGGAAACAAGATATTCGCCTGAAATTTCAGGATTGTATTTTTTGCAAATACTAT
>NZ_JANRHN010000067.1:0-3446 GCF_024733745.1 Bacteroides sp. ET225
CCTCTAATTAGGATAGTAATTCAAGAAATAGGGGGTCGTTAAAACATCGACCCCCTCATTATACCAGTTTAGATAAAGTACAACACACTGGCTATATATTTATTCTCTATTTAAATTATCTGTGTATCAGTAATATAAAAAACATATAGATATAGATTGCTCCCATTTTGATGCTGTACAATAAATAGTTATAGTTTTTTGTATGTTTCAATCTGTCATCCTATTTAATTGTTTTGTGACTATTTTTCCAAATATCAATAGGGTTAAATTGAGCATAGTGCTTAACTTCTTCGAGATTTTTATAGCAAAATTCATCATTTAGGTGGAATGTTTCACAAATAGATGCAATCTTTGGATTATCTATTTTGATATTTTTCATATTGCAGTATAGACACTCATTTTCATAATCATATTTGTGTGCAGAGCACATGTAACAATTTCGTATCTGGCAATGCTGATTGTTTGCTATAGCTAATCCCCAATTGTAAAATCTTCCGATTGAAATTTCCGAATAAAGGCTGGAAGCGTTATTTATAATTCCAATGTTCGAATCATATTTTACAGTAACTTCTAACTGCGCTTGTGACCGCCTATTTTGATAGTTTTGACAATTACATAATGAACGTGCAAACACAGAATTGTTCTTGTAGAGAACAAATTTTACAAGCTCAAATTTAGGTAACACAGATTTCTCTGAAAAAATCAATTTCGGATTAAAGCCATAAAATCTAACCGTATCGCTTTCTCTAATTTCATTATTTATAATTGTATCAACATCTTCTTCCGAATGTACATCAAATTCAATTATACGCAAATTGGAATCTTTTTTCTTTTGCGTGCATTCATGAGTGACTTTTATCTCTATTAGAATGTTACTTTGTGGATTTTTGGGGTTGCTCCATAATAAATCTGCCCTAAACGAATTATCACCTAACTTAACATTCTCTTCGACAAGGCATTGAGTAAGACATTTCTTCACATTGTAAGACTTGTCTTTAAACGTACAACATACATCTGAATGATTATCTATCCACTTACAATTTTTTTGAAACTTGCATACATATTTTTGCTGATAATGGAGTATAATTTGAGGAGATTCATCAAACCATTGTTTTAGTCTTAATTTAGCATAGGCATGGAGATAAGATTCATATGAGCAGTTACAAACATTCTCATTCTGATATCTATAGTCATGTGCGAAATGCCAGCTTCTAATAGTTCCACATTTTTTTAGCATCCTACACTTGCAATGTGGGCAATAAAAATCTTCGTTACTTAAATGAGCTTTGGCAATATGAACCAAAAGACCGCTTGCAGATACAGCATAATGCTGTTCCATTCTATATTCGTCTTTCATAAGGATAGATTTATAAATCAACAAAATCAATTTTTTTCCCTAAAACAGCAGCAATTTTGGATAAAATGTCAATGCCAACGGAGTATTTGCCGTTCTCTATTCTACTTAGATTTGCTGCATCTATTCCTGCCAATTTAGCTAAATCACGAGCTTCCATATTCCTCTCTTCTCTGATTTGCCGAATACGTCCACCTATTCTTATACGTTCTCTCTGTCTATCTCCTGAACTAATGCCAAGAAAGGCTACACCACGTGCAAAAGATTCACGCCAGATGTTATTAGTCATCAGTTCTTTGTCTTCTGAAAAGTTCTTATCAAAGATAGCCTCAATAAGATGCAATTCATATTTTCGGGTTTCTTCACTTAGATATGCCCCTACTTGGCAAAGGACTTGGAATACCTCACCATCTGGCGCGGTCACCTCTACCATTTTAGAATCCACAATCCGTGCTTTGGATTTGAATTCCGTGTTCATAAACCTTTTAAGCTCTTTATTCATCGTTACTATGCCGTATTTTCAAGTGTTGCCGCCACCTTTAAGTTTAATATATTGCAAAGGTAACATATTTTCTTTAATTGGCAAATATAACAATTATTATTTTCAATATGCGCCAATTATTATTTGTCTTCTCAGAACTTGATTTGGAGTATTTATTTGATTTTTATATTATTTCGCTGCTAATAAATAGCGATTACAATAAATTATGCTATATTTGCAATTAGAACTTAAAATGACTGCTATGAGAATCGTTTTGTTGGGAATAATGTTTATTGCGTCTATAGTTGTTAGAGCGCAAGAATCAATACCGTCTTTCGAACAATTGAAAGAATACTATCAGTATGCGTCTGTGGATGAACGTGCAAAAATGGATTCTATATTCCAGACCTTAGAGAACAATCTCAAAAGACAGCAAGTGAAAAATATAGGCGGCATTTCATTTGGCATTTCTCGTGAAAAAGCAATGGAATTATTGAAAAATAAATATGGCGAGCCTGTTTATAATCCAGGAAGCACTGTGATTTCTTTTAGAAACATAAAATACGCAGGCTATGATTTTGATTCAGTCCATTTCCTTTTTCAATCTGATGGAATAAATAGTTTCTTCAACTCTTGTATTTTTATAAAAGAAGCTAAAACGCAAAAGGAAGCTGTTGAGGAACAAGAAAATCTTTATAAAGTATTGTGTGACAAATATGAATTAAGTAAAGCCGAAACAGAAAATGGCCTGAATACGTATGGTGGGGGTATTTCACCCTTATGGGATGGCCATTGGTATAGTCTAATAGATGAGTATTATACTGCTTTACATACTGATATAATACAATACGAAAGTGATTTGGTTGAAATTTACGGAAACAAATACGCAGCCCGACTAATTTATGGACCATATAATTATATAAAAGAAGAATTCTGATTCAATCTATTTTCTAATTATAATATTGAGAATCGAATTTATCTATTCTTTTTGCTGTATTTATATCTTTACGTAGGTATTGATGTAGCATTTGATGTCTATAGTTTTCTTTCCTAAGAACAGCATTATCGTAAGCAATAAAAGCTGCTGTAGCAATAGTAATCACCCAAATGCAGAACAGGCAGATTTTGACATATAAACGGGTATGGCGAGAGAGGTACACCCGTTTAATCCCATATAAAGGCAGGTTACAAGTAAAATACTTGAGCCTGTTCTTGAAACCGGACGGCATGGCCGGACGCTTACATTCATTATCCGGTTTGATATTGTGTACCTGCTGGACGGTTTTCATCATGCCGTATAATATCTTTTGATTGCCGCTAATCTTTTGCAAGTTCTCGTCAATGTGCTTAAAACGGGCATCCGCACCCTGATAGATTTGGTAAAAGCCCTTTGCCTTTCCGCAGATGTCATCATACTGGCCGAGTATTTCCTGCAAAATCTCATTTATGGTCATTTTGCCCTTGTCGGCTTCCTCGAACTTCCTTTGCCGTGCCTCCAGCAAGTCCTGCACGGCCTTTACAACAGCCGTGGAAATGGTATTTTGCAACCGTTCGTCCGGTTGGCGTTCTGCTGTGTTAGTGTCTTTCTCCGCAAGCGAATTTACAGCTACT
>NZ_JANRHN010000068.1:0-3076 GCF_024733745.1 Bacteroides sp. ET225
TTCAGGGATGCCGGAGGGCCTCGGAATACGGCGGCGACCTACTCTCCCGCTTTCGCAGTACCATCGGCGCGCCGGAGCTTAACTGCCCTGTTCGGAATGGGAAGGGGTGGAGCCTCCGGGCTGTGGCCGCCTCAATGGGAAAGGAGAGGATGGACGGGAAGGACAGACGCGGAAGCTTGAAACTCCAGGAAAGCGTGCGGGCAATTAGTAGCGCTCGGCTGAGGGCGTCTCCGCCCGTGCACCTGCGCCCTATCGACGTCATCGTCTCTGACGGCCCTGTGAAATCCAATCTTGCGGCCGGCTTCGCGCTTAGATGCGTTCAGCGCTTATCCGATCCCGACGTGGATACCCGGCGGTGCGCCTGGCGGCACAACCGGCAGACCAGAGGTCGGTCAGGCACGGTCCTCTCGTACTAGTGCCCGAGCCGCGCAAATTTCATGCGCCCGCGATAGATAGAGACCGAACTGTCTCACGACGTTCTGAACCCAGCTCGCGTGCCACTTTAATGGGCGAACAGCCCAACCCTTGGGACCTTCTCCAGCCCCAGGATGTGACGAGCCGACATCGAGGTGCCAAACCACTCCGTCGATATGAGCTCTTGGGAGGGATCAGCCTGTTATCCCCGGAGTACCTTTTATCCTTTGAGCGACGGCCCTTCCATGCGGAACCGCCGGATCACTATGCCCTGGTTTCCCACCTGCTCGGCATGTCTGCCTCCCAGTCAAGCGCCCTTATGCCATTGCACTCACAGGCCGGTTACCGATCGGCCCGAGGGCACCTTTGGAAGCCTCCGTTACGCTTTTGGAGGCGACCACCCCAGTCAAACTGCCCGCCAAGCGGTGTACCCCGCCGAGGGGGTTAGCGCCCGGACAAACGGAGGGCCGTATTTCAACGACGGCTCGGCGGACGCTGGCGCGCCCGAGTCGAAGCCTCCGGCCTATCCTACACACCGCGTGCCCAGGCGCAGCGCTAAGCTGCAGTAAAGGTTCACGGGGTCTTTTCGTCCCATCGCGGGTAATCGGCATCTTCACCGATACTACAATTTCACCGGGCTCACGGTCGAGACAGTGTCCGGATCATTACACCATTCGTGCAGGTCGGAACTTACCCGACAAGGAATTTCGCTACCTTAGGACCGTTATAGTTACGGCCGCCGTTTACCGGGGCTTCAGTTCAAGGCTTCTCCAGAAAGGATGACCTCTCCCCTTAACCTTCCGGCACCGGGCAGGTGTCAGGCTGTATACGGCTACTTTCGTATTGGCACAGCCCTGTGTTTTTGTTAAACAGTTGCCTGGACCTATTCTCTGCGCCCTCTCTTGCGAGGAGGGACCCTTTATCCCGAAGTTACAGGGTCAGTTTGCCTAGTTCCTTGACCGTGATTCACCCGAGCGCCTCAGTATGTTCTACCC
The DNA here is from genome assembly GCF_024733745.1 of Bacteroides sp. ET225. NCBI lineage: Bacteria > Pseudomonadati > Bacteroidota > Bacteroidia > Bacteroidales > Bacteroidaceae > Bacteroides > Bacteroides sp. ET225. The sequence continues at coordinate 1,410 of NZ_JANRHN010000068.1, forward strand.
GACCACGTGTGTCCGTTTCGGTACGGGTGCCCGCAGGGTGGAGCTTAGCGGATTTTCTCGGCGGCCTGGTTACCCGCGCTATCGGGGAGCCCCGAAGGGATCCCCGTACTTTCAGGTTCGGATCGGAGCCCGGACTTTCCTGGACTCCTCAGCTCCTACACCCTTAAACCGTCCATTCCGTCGGACGGCGGCGGTGCCACTCCCGCGTCCCCGCGTCGCCCCTGCGGGCAGTGACGGAATCTTGACCGTCTCTGCCATCGGCCTCGCCGTACGCTTAGCCTTAGGGCCCGACTTACCCTGATCCGATTAGCGTGGATCAGGAAACCTTGGTCTTGCGGCGGGGGGGTTTCCCGCCCCCCTTATCGTTACTTATACCTGCATTTGCTTTTCCGTGCGCTCCACCGGGGCTCGCGCCCCGGATTCGCCGCGCACGGAATGCTCCCCTACCGACCTTAAGGTCCCGCGTCTTCGGCGGGAGGCTTATACCCGATTATTATCCATGCCCGGCCCCTCGACTAGTGAGCTGTTACGCACTCTTCAAACGAATGGCTGCTTCCAAGCCAACGTCCTAGCTGTCTCTGCGGCCGGACCCCGTTAAACTAACTGAGCCTCCACTTCGGGGCCTTGGACGGCGGTCAGGATTCTTCTCCTCTCGGGCGCGGACCTTAGCACCCGCGCCCTCACTCCCGGGCTGTGGGCGGCGCGCATTCGGAGTTTGTCAGGACTTGGCAGGCGGCGAAGCCCCCGCATCCTATCAGTCGCTCTACCTCGCGCCGCGAACGCCCGGGGCTGCACCTAAATGCATTTCGGGGAGTACGAGCTATCTCCGAGTTTGATTGGCCTTTCACTCCTACCCTCACCTCATCCGGAGGCTTTTCAACGCCTATCGGTTCGGACCTCCATCCGGCGTTACCCGGACTTCATCCTGGACAAGGGTAGATCACTCGGTTTCGCGTCTTCCGCCGCCGACTGAACGCCCTGTTCAGACTCGCCTTCGCTGCGGCTCCGGGGGTCGTCCCCCTTAACCTCGCCGGCGACGGAAACTCGCAGGTTCATTATGCAAAAGGCACGCCGTCACCTTCAATAGAAGGCTCCGACCGCTTGTAGGCGCACGGTTTCAGGTTCTATTTCAACCTCCTGTTCGGAGTGCTTTTCACCTTTCCCTCACGGTACTGGTTCGCTATCGGTCTCCCGGGAGTATTCAGCCTTGCCGGATGGGCCCGGCAGATTCAGACGGGATTGCACGTGTCCCGCCCTACTCAGGATGCCGCTACAGTCCGGGAAGGCTGCGCGTAAGGGGCTTTCACCCGCTGCGGCCGCGCGTTCCAGCGCGTTCCGCTCGCCTTCCAGAACCGACCTCGCGGTCCTACAACCCCGCAGGCGCCGAAACGCCTGCGGTTTGGGCTTCTCCCCGTTCGCTCGCCGCTACTGGGGGAATCACTGTTGTTTTCTTTTCCTGCGGGTACTAAGATGTTTCAGTTCCCCGCGTTGGCCTCCCGCAAAAGCGGGATGTCACCCCTTCAGGATGACGGGTTGTCCCATTCGGAAATCCGCGGATCAAAGGCTGCATGCGCCTCCCCGCGGCTTTTCGCAGCTTGCCGCGTCCTTCGTCGCCTCCGGGAGCCAAGGCATCCGCCGTGCGCCCTTAACTACTTTCCTGCGCCCCC
>NZ_JANRHN010000069.1:0-2873 GCF_024733745.1 Bacteroides sp. ET225
CGGCATGAAATCCGGACGGGTGCAGGGCTTTGTGCCGGATGTGAAAGATTTGCCCGCAATGTGCATCCTGGCAGGCCGTGCGTCTTATTTCAAGTCGACCACTGTGATTCCGGCCCCTCCGAACTGCACATGCTCGTCCTGGAAATGGGCGACTCCCGGCACCGTGGCAAGGTATTGCCGGATGAGTGTGCGCAGGATGCCGGTTCCCGTTCCGTGAAGGATGCGGACGCGGCTGATGCCCACCTGAACGGCGTCGTCGATGAAGTAAGTGACCGCCTGGATGGCTTCATCCCCCCTCATGCCCCTCACGTCAATGTCCTGCTTGAAATTCAGTTTCTTCTTGTGCATCAGTTCCTGCGTTTCGCTGCTCACGAAGGTCGACTTTACCGGGGCGGCCGGTTTGGGGGCTTCGGCGCGTTCCAGACGCTCTGTCTTGACATTCGTCTTCATCAGTCCGAACATGACTACCGTATTTCTCGGATTTGTTTCGAGCACCTGTCCTACGCTGGTCTGTCCCTTGATCCGCACGTAATCGTCTGCCATTATAGGCCTTGCTTTAGGCGTTTCCCGGGCTGCATCTTCGGCCTTCTGCTGTTCTTTCCGGTTTTTTTTCCGCTCCTGCTTCTGGCGCAACTGCTCCATCTTGCGTGCGATTTTTTCTTCTGCGGCTGCTTTTTCCGCCTCTTCCACCTGGCGCTTGAAGTCTTCCAGTTCCTGGCGTGCCTGCCGGGTTTTCTCTTTTTCCGCCTGCGATTCCTTGATGGTCCGGATTGTGTTCTCGATTTTTGCGTTTGACTCTTTCAGCAAGTGTTCGGCATCTTCTTTCGCCTTTTTCAGAATCTCTTTCCGGCTCCGCTCCAGTTCTTCGATTTCGCGCTGGTATTTTTCGATGACTGCGTCCATCTGCTTTTCCCTCTGGTGGATTTTCTGGCGTTTGGTTTCCCAGTACCGTTTGTCGCGCACGATGTCCTGCAGGTATTTGTCGCTCTGTATGTATTCGCTTCCTACGATTTCTGAGGCGTCGGCTATCACCTCTTCGGGCAGGCCGATTTTCCGTGCAATCTCTACGGCAAACGAACTTCCCGGGTTTCCTATCTGCAGCTGGAACAGCGGGCGCATTTCGTGCCGGTCATAAAGCATCGCTCCGTTTACCACCCCTTCGTGGTCTTCCGCAAAGTGCTTCAGGTTCTGATAGTGCGTGGTGATGACCCCGAAGGTACCTTTGTTGTTCAGCCGTTTCAAGACGGCTTCGGCGATGGCGCCTCCGATTTGCGGTTCCGTTCCTCCGCCAAACTCGTCGATCAGGATAAGGCTCCGGTGGTTGCAGTATTTCAGCATCATCTTCATGTTGGTCAGATGCGAAGAGTAGGTGCTCAAGTCGTCTTCAATGCTCTGTTCGTCGCCGATATCGATGAAGATATGGCTGAATATGCCGGCATGGCTGCTTTCGCTCATCGAAACAAGCATTCCGCACTGCAGCATATACTGAAGCAGTCCGACGGTTTTAAGGCAGACGGACTTTCCGCCGGCATTCGGTCCGGATATGAGCAGGATGCGGCGTGCTGCATCCAGTTCGATGTCTAGCGGCACTACCTTTTTCCCGTGTTTCTCAAGCGACATTCTCAATAATGGGTGAACGGCTTCGCTCCAGTCAATGACCTGTGCGTCCTCAAACGCTGGCTTTATCCCTTTCATTTCGATGCCGGACAAAGCTTTGGCGCGGATGAAGTCTATTTCAGCCAGAAAGTCGTAAGATTGCAGGATTGCCGGTATCTGGGGGCGGATTGCTGCGGAGAACTCGGTGAGTATGCGGATGATTTCCCGTCTTTCCTCTCCCTCCAGTTCGCGGATGCGGTTGTTTGCCTCCACCACTTCCGCCGGTTCTATGAATACGGTCTTTCCGGTGGCCGATTCATCGTGGACTATACCCCTTATTTTCCGTTTCATGCCCGGAGCGACGGGGATGACAAGCCGCCCGTCGCGTACGGTCGGAGTGATATCCTTGTCGACATACCCTTCAGACTGAGCGTTCCGGAGGATTGAATTCAAGCTCCGTGATATGCTGCTTGCCGTGGCAGACAACTCTCTCCGGATGCGCAGCAGTTCTGCCGAGGCATTGTCCTTGATTTTTCCGAATTTGTCGAGAATGCCGTTGATGCGTGCTATGATCTGTGGAAACACGATGATGTCGCCTGCCAGCTCACGCAGTGCGGGGTAGGGGGATTTGGTGTTTTCCGTTCCGTTGCCGTCCGGATCCTCGTCTTCTTCGGTTTGCTGGAGAAAGCGCACGATGTCGCGTATCGTTTCAAGCGAGCGCTTCAAGTCGAACACCTCTTGTTCGTCCAGGTACAGTCCTTCCACACGTATGCGTTTGAGCGGCGTGCGCACGTCAAAGAAATACTGGTCGGGAAAACTGTTTTCCTCCTGGATGATCCGTACAAACTCCGTTGTCTGCGCCAGTCGGGTGCTGATTTCCTCAAAATTGTCAGAGAAAGCCATTTCATCCACTCGTTCTTCGCCCAATGTGCTAAGACATTTTGCTTTCAGCAGGTCGCGGATCTGGTTGAATCCTATTTTCTGTTCAAAGTTCTGCGGGTATATCATGAATAAACATTTGTTCTTTTGATTTCTGCTGCAAAGTTACGACAATGAGAAAAAAGAATCAAAAAAAGCGGTCAGATATTTGCATATTCAAAAAATATGCGTACCTTTGCATCGCTTTTGAAAGGAAGCACTCCTGAAAAGAGTTTTGGAGAGGTGGCAGAGTGGTCGATTGCGGCGGTCTTGAAAACCGTTGTACCGCGAGGTACCCGGGGTTCGAATCCCTGTCTCTCCGCTGAAACCTAAGACATTAGGTAGTCAAATTAAGACAA
>NZ_JANRHN010000007.1:0-143891 GCF_024733745.1 Bacteroides sp. ET225
GACCGACGGCTGATTGGCATCTGAACAGCATCTAGCGCAGTTCTTTTACCGTTAAAAATTCGTGGAGCGTGCTGACATGTATTCCATAGACTTTGGCAACCTGTACTTTGCTCAGGCCGGCATCGAGCATTGCCTTGATATGTTTCTCTTTCCCGTCCAGAAGCCGCTTGCCCGGACCTTTGGGTCGGCCAAGCTTCACGCCTTCGGATTTCTTCCGGGCGAGGGCTTCTTTGGTGCGCTGGCTGATGAGCTTGCGTTCTATCTCGGCGCTGATGCCGAAGGCGAAAGCCAGGACTTTGCTGGTAATGTCGTCGCCCAGGCGGTAGTTATCTTTGATGGTCCAGACTTTGGCGCCGATTTCCATGCAATGATTCAGTACAGACATGATCATGAAAAGGGAACGGCCCAGGCGGCTGATTTCAGAACAGATGATGATGTCGTCTTTCTTCACTCCTTTCAAAAGTTTGCCCAGCCGGCGTTTGTCTACCTCCTTGGTGCCGCTGATGGTTTCGCTGATCCATTTGTCTACCTGAAGATTCTTTTCCGTACAGAATTTTGTAATTTCGAATCTTTGATTTTCTATTGTCTGTTTGTCTGTACTTATCCTTATATATCCGTATATCATAATATGTGCATTTATTATACAATAATATTCTTTTATTTTAGTAGTCTGAAATGTGGTTATGCTAGTGCCATTTGATTTTCCGGAAAAAATATCTGCTTGTATTATAATCAGATAGAGCCATATTCCTTTTTGAAATCATGCTGAATTATAGAATGGGAAGATATTTCATTTATATTTGTCTTGTTATGCCCTCGGATGGTACATGTTGTGTGCTGTTCGGGGGCTTTTGTTTGTATAATCATTTAAGCGTGTTGTTATGAAACGGTTTGTAAAAGCGGTTTTCGGATGGATGAAGGAAAGTAACCGTCCGAAACACATTGGCGCAGGTGCAGTTATTCTTTTTGCCTGGTTTGTGTTCTGTATCTTTTTGTTGAAGATGAGTGTACGGGACAGTTCTGTTACTGGCTTGCTTTCCGTAATAATCTGCATGTGTTCCTGCGAGTTCAAGGACAGGGAATACGGGGGCAGGTGGGACTGGCTTGACATCGCCGCAGGCTGCATCGTTCCTTTTGTTGTGGTTCTGATTGTTTTGCTGACCTGAAAGCATTCGTGGATTTATGAAAGATGTGGTATATACTTTTATTCAGGAACATATGATGATGCACATTGTCCTGATTGCGTTGTCCTCGGCCGCTACGCTGGGTGCTATGGCGATTGATTTTGTATTCGGTTTGATGAAGGCCAAACAGCGTGGTGAGGCTCGCACGTCCACCGGGTACAAGAAGACGGCCAGCAAAGCGCAGAAGTACTTTTCTCCGTTCATGGTGCTTGTTTTCATAGACCTTATCTGCTGCGTGGTGATTCCGTTCCCCGTGTTTAGTATGTTGTGGGCCGCATATTGTGTGTTCTGCGAGTTCAAGTCGGTGCGTGAGAAGAGCTGGCAGAAGGCCGAGCTGCGCAAGGCTGAAAAGACGATGTCTGTGATTATTGAGAACAAGGACGAGATAGCCAAGTTAGCGGCGGAAATATTGTTCAGTACGAAACAGAAGGAAGAAAATGAGAAGAGTTGAATATATCGCTGTGCATTGTACGGCAGGCCGTCAGACGCAGACCGTATCGGATTTGCAGGCGGAGTTCCGCCGCAAGGGTTGGAAGAGTCCGGGCTACCATTACGTCGTGGCTCCGGACGGAAAGATAACGCAGCTGCTCGACGAGGGCAGGGTGAGCAACGGGGTGAAGGGTTTCAACTCCGTAAGTGTGAACGTCGCCTACATCGGGGGCATCGACGCAGACGGGAAAGGCGTGGACAACCGGACGGACGAACAGAAGAAGTCGTTGCGCCAGCTTCTGGGAATGCTGAAAAGGAAATATCCGGGTGCGGTGATTCAGGGGCACCGTGACTTCTCGCCCGACACGAACGGCAACGGTGTCGTCGACCCGTGGGAGAGGATAAAGGAGTGCCCGTGCTTCGACGCGAAGGAGGAATACGGGAATTTGTAGACATTGCGGCCGGAAAACCGGAAAGCGTTCTTTGACTTGGTGGATGCACCGCTTATTTGTATTATATAACATAAAACGGCAAAAAATGTCGGGATTTTAGAAAAAATGTGATGAAATATCGCCATATTTGTACCGGATAATTTGAAGGATTGTTTTCTCATGGATAAACATTATAGCGGAAGCAGGTGTTTTTTATTCATGGGATTTTTGTATTATTGTATTATGCGTTGCAACGTAGACATACCAAATGTAGATAGAGATGACAGGATTGGAAGTGCATTTAATCATCTATTTCGTGTGGTTATACAAACAGAAAGCCATACAGGTGGTGAGTTGATATGGAATTTGGAAAATGCAACTTTTTTCCATCCGTTTTATCTTGCTCCGTTGTCCATCTACAAGCAAAGCACTGAGAATTGTGTGACATGCACTAATATACCTTCGCGAATTTCTAAATATTTGGAATTAGTCCATTTTGAAACTCCGCTTCTTATAACAGAAGAAATGAAGCTGGAAAACATATTGAACCCGTACATTGAAAAAAGTTATATCCCGATTTGTAGGTTTGAACTTTGCAAAAGTAATATAGATGGGCTGCAAAGTATATTACAAAAAGTGATATTGAAACAAAGTCATTCAGACAGCCGAATAATTTCTCCATTTTCTTATCTTTTAGGAGAAATCGTAGACAATATGAACGAGCATTCAAAAGGTAAATATGGATATATATTTTCTCAATATTTAAAAAAAGAAAAGTGTATTGACTTAGTACTTGCAGATGATGGAATAACCATATTTAGCAGTTATGTACGTTCGGGTAAATATATGGATGAAATCAACGGTGATGAAGCTATGGCTCTGAAATTAGCAACCGAAGGGAAGTCCACTAAAAACAGACCTGATGCAGAAAATAGAGGATATGGTATATCTTCTTCAAAAGAAATGTTGGTAAAGGGACTTTCTGGTTCATTTTTTATGCTTTCCGGAGGTGCTTTTCATAGACATGACTCAAATGGGAATATGTCTGTTAAGCTACCCGATACAATTAATTGGAATGGCACTATTGTACTGATGAGAATACCGGTCCAGGTGCCAAAGGAATTTGATTATTATAATTATGTTCGATAAAATAAACAGCAGTGTTATGGGTAAGATTTTTAATATTTCCGAATTAATAAGCACGGATATTCGTTCTCGTGCAAACGCGAACATAATCCGGTCTTTGGTAGATGGAATTGACGAAAAAGTAATTCTTGATTTTGATGGGGTTGATTTTATCTCCCGTTCATTTACGGACGAATTATATAATGTATTGGAAGAACATGGGAACATATCATTTGTAAACGCCTCAGAAACAGTAACGGCCATGCTTGACGCAGTTGGAAAAGGGCGAAAAAGTACAAGAAACTTCAGTAACGATTCCGAGATAAAGGAATTTGACGACTTTGCAAGTTTGTCATCGTTCCTTGCTACTATTTGAATTATTCAGTAGAATTTATTTCCAAAGGCGGTGCATCCCACGGGTCACCGCTTTTCTTTTTCCCGGCTGCGCAAAAGAATTGCAGCTTATGAAGATATTGCCATACATACTTATAGGAGCCGTCTGCTTCGCTCTGGGCTGGTTCGTCCGTCCGGCGGGCAGGCAACCGGCGGTGAAGACGGATACGGTTCAGTCGCCGCCTGTCGTGGTCACACGGATTAAGGTCGACACGCTGCTGATGCTTTCGCCCATGCCTTACATCGCATGGCTTCCGGGCGACACGATAGAGATAGACGGGTGCAGGCACGCGAAGGAGGCGAAGATGTACACCGACGATTCCACCTATACGGCATGGGTGAGCGGCGTGCGCCCTTCGCTCGACAGCATCCGGACGTACCGGAATACGCAGTATGTTGACAGGTATATCTACCGTGATGTCATCCGGCAGGAGAAGCCCAAGCGTTTCGGTGTCGGTTTGAGTGCCGGATATGGTGTGGGCAGGAATGGCTTGTCGCCAGTACTGGCGGTTACTGTGAACTGGAATTTGTGGAACTTCTGAGAAAAACGTTATCTTTGCTTTGTAGAAATTTCGCTTTATGAGTCAGAAGCCCTTGCCGGAGCATTCCGGCGGGGCTTCTGCGCTATATGCAGGACAGGCTCCCGACAATACGGAAGCCTGCGGGAGTCCGGCTTCATCCTCACCAATAATCAACTTCACCCTGCCGGCCTCATTCTTTATTACCGGAACGGGGCGGGATAGTTCGGTTTGGGCATAAAAAAAGTGAGGGGCATCCCCCTCACCGCTAAAAGTCAAACCGATAAATCGGGTTTCCCCTCATTATGGTTCTGCAAATATAAGCACAATATTCTGTAAATGCAAGAAAAAGGAGAATCCCCACACGGCCCATGCGGGGATTCAGTGTCAAAAACAACAGCCTATTAGCAACTAATAGACAGTGAGCCGATTCTGTTCCCGATTTCTTTCAGCGCCTTGTTGAATATTTCTATTTCCTCTTTGTTCAGGGTATATACCTTGCCCCTTACCTTGTTCCCGTTGATGCGCTGGTAAAGCCATGATGCGCTTTTCCCGAAATAATGTTTGGCTATGTATGAAAGCGGGAGGATGTCAAGCGAATCCCTGATCTGGTCGCGTATCCGGATTTCCTTTTCAATGGCGTCCATTGACGTGCTGATTTCTGCAAGCCCCTGTCTGAGAAGTTCCTCCAGTTCCTTCCGCTCCGTTTCGTTCAGTTCCGTATTCTGAAGTTCCGCAATTATGGCGTCAAATTTGTTCCTGCTTTCAGAATCTTCCTTTCCGATCGCAAGTTTCAGTTCGTTCAGCTTTTTATTGAAATTGTCCATATATGTATTTTTTAGTGCCCCTCATGAGAGGGGCATTGTTTCACTTTTTCATTTTCAGAAGATTGTTCAGCCGGTCAAGCAGGATGTTGATCTGTCTTTCGTAATCCTCTTTGGAAGGTCTTATCAGATTCTTGATCCTCTGGTAGTCCGCAATCATCTGTTTCACTTTCCTGATTTCCTTTTCAAGTTCTTCATCTGTCATCTTTTCTTTTTTAAGTTGTTAATATTCTGTTTGTTTTTGACATTGCAAATATACATAATAAATATGTTATGTGCAAGTGCCGGGCGATTTTTTTTACAGCAGGTTGTCAAGAATTTCCCGTATGGCCTTGTCCGCGTGCCTTTTCATGATTGACACGTAGTTGAATATGGGGCGGCTGTCCTTCATGGACTGCCCGATGCAGTATTCCAGCGTGGAGAGCGGGATTCCCAAGTCGAATCCGTGCTGTACGAAGGATTTGCGGGCGGAGTACAGGGTGAATCGGTGCTTTATTCCGCCGGCTTCGGCCAGACTTTTGATTTTCCTGGCGAGCACGTTGTAGCAGCTCGTGTAGTTCTTGTAGCGTCCGAACACAAGCTTTCCGGTCCTTTTGTCCATATACCGTGCGATGATGGGCTTCGCTTCGTCCGGGATGGTGAAGTTCACCGCATTGTCCCCTTCCTTCGTGTGCCTGGTCTTTTTCCGGACGTAATATATTTCGTCGGTGTTCCTGAAGTCGTATTCCAGCATGTCCACGAGGTTCATGCCCGCAAGGTAGTATGTCAGCATGAAGATGTCCCTCACTACGGAAAGGCTGTGCGTTCCGATTTCTGCATCACGGATTCTTTTCAGTTGCTCCACGGTGATGTACGTGTCGCGCTTCTTTGCAGAGGGTATCTTTGCGGTGACGAACGGATCGACTTCAAAGGATACATACTTCATCTTGACCGCGTAGTTGATGATTACCTTCAGCAGCGTCACGTAGATGTTGATGCTGGTTGGGGATAGACCCGACTTGTGCAGGTTCATGATGTATCCGTTTATCCGGAGGGGGTTCACGTGCTCCATGAGCGTGTCCTTTCCGGCGAAGTCGGTGTATCTGTTTGCTGCCAGCCTGTAGAGCCTGTATGTCTTTTCCCTGTCGTCCTTGTCTATTGTGGAGAGGTATTCGTCCGCGATGTCGGAGAACGTCCGCCGCTTTTCTCCCATCGTGGGGGCTTTCAGCAGCCTGACGAGCTGCGAGCAGGTGAGGGTTTCGGCATACTGTATGTGTTCCGCCTTTTCTTCGTATCTGTTGAGTATGCTTCTCAGCCTGACGTTGAGGGCGTCCTTGTCCGGCCGCTTTACGACCTTCCCGTTTTTGAACTCCTTTTCGGAAGAGATTGTTACGTCTGTCGGGATGTATCTTGTCTGTCCGGAGTGCGTGACGGCTATGCGTACCGTATGATTACCGTTTTTTAACCTTAGATTCGGGACTATTGTGATGAAAAAGTAAGCCATAATGTTCTTTATTGGTTTGACTGGAATAAAAGTGGAATGAAATAACGTCAAAAGTGACGTTTTTTCTGTCCGGTATAGGTTACTGACTTACTTCAAAAAGATTCGGTTCGTATCTTGAATACGCTGATAATCAGCGATAAAAAAGACACTCCCGACAATCTCTATTGCCGGGAGTATCACAACACAAAAACTAAACTAGACTTAACTAAACTATTCTAATCGGAAGTTTCACAACTTCCTTTTTATTATGTACGTCACAAATATAAATGTTAATTTCTACTTACCAAAACAATTTCGTGAAAAAAAGACGGATAATCGTTTTTTTTGTCGAATATACAAATTGTGAATCAAATAATATGTTCGTTAACATAATTTTGGAGCTCTTGCTTGTAGCTGTCAGAGATGGGAATGTAGTCTTTTCCGAAAATGATGCGTCCCTTTTCGATGATCTTGATTTTCGGCTTCTGTACGATGAACGACCGGTGGACCCGGATGAACCGGTCGGCCGGAAGTTTCTCCTCCATCGCCTTCAGGCTGGTGAGTGAAAGTATGGGCCGCGGCATATCTTCCAGATGTATTTTGATGTAGTCTTTAAGTCCTTCGATGTAGAGAATCTTTTCCAGTTCAATCTGCACCAGCTTATAGTCGCTTTTCACGTAAATGTATTTCATCTCTTTCCCCGGTGCGGTTTCGGCCGGTCCTGTTTCTGCCTTTTGCTTGAGCTCGAACCATTGGATAGCCTTGTTCACGGCTCCAGTAAAGTCGGTGTAGCTGATCGGCTTGAGCAGATAGTCAAGCGCATTGACCTTATACCCGTCGAGGGCGTATTGTCCGAAAGCGGTGGTAAGGATGATGCGGGTGCTTTCAGGAACCATTCTCGAAAATTCAAGGCCGTTCAGTTCAGGCATCTGTATGTCCAGAAACAAAAGGTCCGCAGGTTTGTCCGGCAGGCTTTTCATCGCTTCGATGGCGCTTGAATACAGTCCGCACAGTTCGAGTGAGGGCGTTTTCTTTACATAGCTTTCCAGCAGGCCTAGCGCCAGGGGCTCGTCGTCGATAATTGCACATGTAAGTGTCATGTTTTCAAGTTTTTAAGGGTGTGGTATATTGATGGTAAGCGAAGACGTATATACTTTTCCGTCGTCAGAAATCTGTTTTTTCCATGCGTAATGGTTGGGATAGAGCAGTTTCAGTCTTTTCTGCACCTGTTCCAGTCCGATTCCAGAACCGCTTTTGTCGGCGGAGCTTTTCGGGAAGTTGCTGTTCCGTATGACGCAGCTGATGGTATTTTCCTTTTCGGTAATTCGTATGTCAATGAAGCTTTGCTCCGTTGGCGATATTCCGTGCTTGAAAGCGTTTTCTATGAGAGAAATGAAGAGTAGGGGAGCTATAGAGCTTTGGCTGTTCGGCTTGATGTCGAAATGCGTTTCAATCTTTGTCTGCGCAGAGATCCGGATGCGCATCAGTTCGATGTAGTTGATGATAAAGTCGACTTCCTTTTCAAGAGGCACAAAAGTCTGCTGGTCTTCATACAGCACATAGCGGAGCAGTTTGCTCAGTTCCTGTATGGCCTGCTGCGCCTTTTCGGTGTCGAAAGCCGTAAGGGCATAGATATTGTTCAGCGTGTTGAGCAGAAAATGCGGGTTCAGCTGGTTGCGCAGGTTCTTCAGTTCGGCCTCTGTGCGGCTTTTCACGGCCTTTTGCCGTTCCAGTTCGGTTTCGCTCCATCGCAGGCTCATCCGGATGGCTACGCTCAGTCCGCAGACGAATATAAAGCTGACAATGTCGCGCAGGAAGAATATGTATTGAGGCGGCATGAACATGTGCGGACGCGGTTCGGGGGGCGGCAGGCTGATGTTATGCCAATAGCGCAGGAAGATGGTGACGATGCCTATTGCCGCCATGTTCAGCAGCAGAAACTTTCCGGTCTGTCCCTTGAATAATACGCGGGGAATCAGCAGCAGGTAGTTGATGTAAAAAATGACGAACATTGATGCCGGAACATCGGTGTGGCGAAGGAATGCCTTCCAGTCGATTGTTCCGTTGTCATGTTGGGTGAAGAAAAGCGGGAATCCGAAGAAAAGTCCCCAACAGATGATATGTATTACCAGCTCCAGCGGTCGGTGGCGGGTGTCTTTGATATTCATGGCAGCAATTGATTTGGATAACAAATATACGAATTATTTTCTGAAAAAAAAGTCCGGCAGCGAGGGGCATCGGTGCTGGAGAGTACACTGATACCCGCTTTTTTTTCGCGCCGGACAAGAAAACCAAAGTTATGAAGAACAAAGTAGTTCCGTTATTCGTACCGAAGTGCCTCTATCGGGTCAAGGTCTGCGGCTTTTTTTGCCGGATACCACCCGAAGAATACTCCGGTGAAAGTGCATACCGCAAATGAAAGCAGTACGCTCCAGGGTTGTATATACACGGGCCAGTGGGCAACCGTTTTGATGACGATGCTTGCACCGCATCCCAGAATCACCCCGATCAGTCCTCCCGTTATGCTTATGAGAATTGACTCGATGAGGAATTGCGAAAGGATGTCAATTCCGCGGGCCCCCACAGACATTCTCAGACCGATTTCACGCGTGCGTTCGGTTACGCTCACATACATGATGTTCATGATCCCGATTCCCCCTACCACAAGCGAGATTCCCGCGATGCAGGCCAGAAGCGTTGTCATCAGGTCGGTGGTGGTGTTCAGCATCGAGCTGAGTTCCTGCTGGGTGCGTATGGTAAAATCGTCGTCATCCGTATCTTTCAGTTTGTGTTCACGTCTTAGTATCGTCGTGATTTCATCCACGGCCTGGTCTGTCATGTCTTCGGTAAGCGCCGAAGCGAAAATGCCTCCCAGGTATGTCTGTGCAAGCAGACGCTTCATGACGGTTGTGTAGGGTGCCAGAACCACGTCGTCCTGGTCCATTCCCATCGAATTGTATCCTTTGGACTTCAGTACGCCCACCACGCGCAAAGGCACCTGGTTGCATCTGATAACCTTCCCCACCGGGTCTTGTCCGTTAGGGAAAAGGTTGTCGGCGATTGTCTTTCCGATCACACACACTTTTGCCGCTGTCCGGATATCTTCTTCGCTGAACATTTCTCCTTGCTCTACCACTAGCTGGCGGATGGTCAGATAACCGATGCTTACGCCGCTTACAGATGACGGATAGTTGTTTGCTCCCGAGATGAGCTGTCCTGAAGCCGAAACATTGGGACTGATAGCCGAGAGGTACATGCATTCGTCGCGCAAGGTTTCGTAGTTTTCCAGTTTTAGCGTCTGCATTTCGTCCGGATCTTGCCGCACGCCTCCACGCATTTCAGCTCCCGGGTGAATCATGATCATGTTCGATCCCATTTCAGAAATCTGCTTTTGGATGCTCCGTTTTGAGCCTTGTCCGATGGCCAGCATCGCAATGACCGAAGCCACACCGATGATGATGCCCAGCATGGTCAGGAATGCTCTCAGCTTATTGTTCGCCAATGCCCGCAAGGCTATTTTTAAAAGGTTCGTTCCGTTCATTTCTTTTCTGTTTAATCGTCGGTATTTTTCGGAAGTGCAGCAAGTGCTTCGGCTGCCGATAATATCTTGTCGTTCTTTTTGTCTTCTATTACATGTCCGTCGCGCAGGCGGATGTTCCGGCTGCTGTATTGGGCTATGTCAGGATTGTGGGTGACAAAAATGATTGTTCTTCCCTCGTTGTGCAGCTCCTGGAACAAAACCAGAATCTCGAAAGAGGTGCGTGTGTCAAGGTTTCCAGTCGCTTCGTCGGCAAGGATTACGGCAGGGTTGTTCACCAGTGCCCTGGCTATCGCCACCCGTTGCATCTGGCCTCCCGACATCTGGTTGGATTTATGCTCCAGGCGGTCACCCAAACCAACGGCAATCAGTGCGTCTATAGCGCGTCTTCTGCGTTCGGCTGCACTTACTGACGGGTTATACATCAGCGGAAGTTCTACATTTTCGATGGCTGTAGTTTTCGGCAGCAGGTTATAGTTTTGGAATACAAACCCGATTTTCCTGTTGCGAAGAATGGCTCTCTGAGGCTTTGTCATGGTCCTAACACTGACTCCGTCAAGAAAATACTCGCCGCTTGTAGGTGTATCGAGGCAGCCCAGCGTGTTCAGCAGAGTTGATTTGCCCGATCCGGATGTTCCCATGATGGTGACAAATTCGCCTTCTTCTATTTTAAAAGAGATGCCTCTCAGTGCGTGCACCGTTTCGTCACCTACCTGGAAGTTGCGTTTGATATTCTGTAGTTCGATGACTGTTTTGCCCATGGTTTTATTCCTCCGTCTTGTTCTTGTTTTTCTTGTTTCTGTCAGGAGGACCCGGCATGAACGGACTCCGTTCGCTTTCTCTCTGCGAAACTTCTGCTGACGGAAGGCTTCCTTTCAATACGGTCTCAGTGACCACTTGTGTTCCTTCTTCAAGTCCTGAGATGATTTCTGTATTTGTTCCGTCGTTTATTCCTGTTTCAACCGGATGTGCGGTAAATCCTGTTGCATCCATGGTCCATACTTTGTGCGGCGAGTCGCAGTCGGTTACCGTTTGTTTGCCTATGAGTGATTTTTCCGGCGTAAACCGCAGGGCTTTGCTTGGCACGGTGAGAACATTTTCGCGGACATTCGTGTAGATGGTCACATTGGCGGTAAGCCGCGGTTTCAGTTTGAGGTCCGGATTGTCTGCTGTTATGACCACTTCATAAGTGACAACCGATTCGCTTGTCGTTGAAGTGGAACTGCTGCTTGAACTGCTGTTGGTGCTTCCCAGACGGATCTGGTAAACCTTTCCTGTAAAGATATCGTCCGGATATGCGTCCACTGTAAACGTCACTTTTGCGCTGTCTTTCACTCCTGCTATATCGGCTTCGTCCACATCGGCCACAACTTGCATTTTTGTAAGGTCGGCAGCAATGTTGAACAAGGTCGGGGTTTCAAATCCTGAGGCCACGGTCTGTCCTTCCTCCACGTCCTTGCTTGTCACGATTCCGTCAATCGGTGAGGTGATGGTTGCGTATGAAAGGTTCCTTTCAGCCTTTGACAGCTCGGCTTTGCTCTGTTCATAGGTACTTTCAGCCCGACGGTAATTATAGAGGTTCTCTTCGTAGTCTGTATCGCTGATAAGCTGCTTTTCATGAAGTTTCCGGTTGCGCTCGTAAAGTTTCTTCTGGTAGTCGTATTCGGCTTTTGCACCGTCGTATGTAGCTTGCGCTGATTGCAGGTCGCTGAGCAGCGTTACCTTGTCCATTTCTGCAATCACTTCTCCTTTTTTTACAACCGAATTGTAGTCTACGTATATTTTGTCGATAATGCCTGATACCTGAGTACCTACCTGTACTTCTGTTACCGGCTCAATCGTACCTGTGGCAGTGATAGAATTGCTCACCGTAGCTGTTTTTGCCGGTTCTGTAACAAATTCCACTTTGTTCTGGGCTTTCGAGGTGCCGAAAATCCAGATGCCTCCTGCAATCACGACAACGGTGACGGCTGCAGTAATGATAATCGTTTTTCTGTTCATATCTGTTGTTCTTCTATATTTTTACAGTTTGATTTCCTGGTCTGCATAAAAGTTAAGCAGTGTCCGGTTCAGTATGGCCATGTATTTGGCCTGCAAGAGTTCTTGCTTTGCGCTGAGCAGGTTGTTTTTTTCTGTCAGAAGCTCAACCGTGTTCTTCATTCCCAGATTGAACTGTTCGCTCACCATGTCAAAGCTTGTCTGGCTGCTTTTCACTTTAGTTTCTGCCGCAGCGTATTGCTGCTGGGCATTCAGTGCGTCCAGGTAGAATCCTTCGATGGTTGAATACAGTTCTTTTTCCTGGTTCATCAGGTCGAGCTGCGAGGTGCTGTATTGAAGCTTGGCCTTGCGTACAGCACTTTTGTTCTGGCGTTGGTCGTAAAGCGGGATGCTAAGGCTGATCCCGATCATGTTGTTCCAGCCGTATTTCATCTGCTGTGCCCAGTTGTTCTGGCTGGAATTGTTGGTTGTACTTGATGTTGAGGCCGAAAGGCTGATTGTGGGCATGTAACCGCCTTTGGCATATGATATATTTAGTTTTGCGTTGTCTATGTTAAGTTTGCCGCTTTGGATTTCCGGTCTTGTTGCCAATGCTGTCTGGTAGACATCGATTTGTGAGGGCAGCATTTCCATTACGTGTTCGTTGCTCAGTTCGGGCAGTTCCAATTCCATTTCAGCCGTTCCGTCAAGTTCGAGCAGCTGTTTCAGCTGGAGTTTGTAGTTGCGGAGGGTGCTTTCGGATGTTACCAGTTGGTACTGGTCGCTGCTGACCTGCGACTCCAGCTGCGCCAGATCCGCTTTTGAGATGCTTCCTTCGTTGAACAGCTCTTTGCCTCGTTCGTATGTTGCCTTGCTGACCTCAAGCGTTCCCTTATTGATGGCTATCGACTCATCGGCATAAAGTATTTGGATGAAGAGCTGCGTAATTTGTTCCTTCAGCATATTCTCTGTTTCCTCTACGGTCAGTTGGGCTATTTCCCGGTTCTTTTTTTGCTGCTTCAGACTGTTCAGCCGTCTGTTTCCGTTCCATAGTGTCCATTGGGCGCTCAAGCTGTAGCTGCCGTTGTAGGTGGTCTTGCTGTCGCTGCTGATAATTTCAGTGCCGTTGACGGTTGCGCTGTTTGAGCGGTACGGGCGGTTCACGATGTTGTGGCCGGTGCTGAATGAAAGAGAAGGAAAGAGTGCGGCTTTCGCATCTTTTACATCTTCTTCAGACTCCAGCAGAGAAATCTTGTTTTGCTGCAGCTGGATATTTTTGTCCAACGCATAGTTTATGCAGTCGTTTAGTGTCCATTTCTTTCCGTTCTGTGCCGGAAGGGAAGCCGATGCCATAAGCAAGGCGATGAAAAATACGTTTTTTCTATTCATGGATCAATATGTCTTGGTTTCTTTTTTGGGGTTGCAGGCGTATTTCTGTATTCTCCTTTTCCCTTTCGGGATGTGGCTGTAAAGGTTGCGCCGGCATCCGTATTCTTGTTTTTATCTGTTGCAAAACTACTTCTCTGAACGAAAAATTGCAAAAGAGATAGATTCATGTGCAGATTCTCTAGATAAAATCTTGTTTTTTGCCGATAAAGCATTTACTTTGTAATCATTATAAAACTAGATTATGATTAAAAGGTGTATCGTTTCTGTTTTCGAATTCTATCGCGACGGTTTTAAGAGCATGACCTGGGGCCGTACGCTGTGGATTATTATCCTGGTAAAACTTTTTGTCATGTTTGTCATACTGCGGATCTTCTTTTTCACTCCTTATCTGAAAGGCAAGTCAGAAACAGAAAAGCAGCATTATGTAGGCTCCGAGCTGATTGAACGTGGAATCAAATAATTGTTTAATAACCGATAAATAGAAAAATTATGTTAGAAAGTATCGACACTTCAATGATCGACTGGTCGAGAGCTCAGTTTGCTCTGACCGCTATCTACCATTGGCTGTTTGTGCCGCTTACATTGGGTCTTGCCGTAGTTATGGGCCTTATGGAAACGCTTTATGTAGCTACAGGCAATGAGTTCTGGAAACGGACTGCGAAATTTTGGATGAAACTGTTTGGAATCAATTTTGCCATCGGTGTGGCCACCGGTCTGATTCTCGAATTCCAGTTCGGAACGAACTGGAGCAATTATTCATGGTTTGTGGGTGACATCTTTGGCGCTCCGCTGGCCATTGAAGGTATTCTTGCCTTTTTTATGGAAGCCACTTTTGTTGCTGTCATGTTCTTCGGGTGGAATAAGGTCGGGAAACGTTTTCATCTGGCGTCTACTTGGCTTACAGGCTTGGGAGCAACGATATCGGCCTGGTGGATTCTGGTTGCCAATTCATGGATGCAGTATCCGGTAGGGATGGAGTTTAATCCTGAAACGATGCGCAACGAAATGGTTGATTTCATGGCCGTTGCATTTTCTCCGGTAGCTGTAATGAAGTTCTTCCATACGGTGTTGAGCAGTTGGATCATAGGAGCGGCTTTCGTTGTAGGCGTAAGTGCTTGGTACCTGATCCGCAAGCGCGAAAAACAGTTCGCTATGGCCAGCATGAAGGTTGCTGCGGGGGTCGGTCTGTTTGCCGCATTGGTTACGGCCGGAACAGGCGACCAGTCAGCTTATCAGGTTGCTCAGGTGCAGCCCATGAAGCTTGCTGCCATGGAAGCGCTGTATGACGGTGGCACGCACGAACCGCTTACGGTGGTGGGTCCTGTCAAGATTCCTGAGATGCTTTCGTTTCTGGCTACCCGTGAGTTTTCGGGATATGTTCCCGGGATCAATGATCTCTTGAATGGCGGATTCAAGCAGGCTGACGGCTCTCTTGCGCTTTCAGCTGAGCAGAAAATGGAAAATGGGAAAAAGGCAATAGCTGCACTGGCTGATTTCCGGAAGGCAAAGGAGGAAAATGATGCGAGTGCCATGCAGATAGCCCGCAGCAACCTGGAGAAGAATATGCCTTATTTCGGTTACGGATACATTAATGAGCCTTCGGAACTTGTTCCCCATGTGGGGGTAATGTTCTGGGCATTCCGGGTAATGGTTGGACTGGGTATGTATTTTATCTTGTTCTTCATGTTGGTACTGTTCTTTGCATGGAAGCATAAGCTGGCTCAAATCAACTGGTTGCACTGGGTAGCTTTGTGGACAGTTCCGCTGGCTTATATCGCCAGTCATGCCGGATGGATCGTTGCTGAAGTGGGACGTCAGCCGTGGACGATTCAAGACATGCTTCCTGTGGGTGCTGCCGTGTCAAAGCTTGAAACAGGAGCGGTTCAGACCACATTCTTTATATTCCTCGTGATGTTTACAGTGCTTTTGGTTGCTGAAATCGGAATCATGGTGAAAGCCATCAGAAAGGGTCCCGAAGCTGATGTGGCCCCGACGGAGAAACGCAATGGTTGAGCAGAGAAAGCGTGGCAAATGATTTAATCACTTTTCAATTCAAATAAATTATGGATTCAACTTATATATTCTTGCAGCATTATTGGTGGTTCCTGGTATCATTGTTGGGAGCTTTGCTGGTTTTCTTGTTGTTTGTGCAGGGCGGCAATTCCTTGTTGTTCTGTCTGGGCCGTACCGAAGAGGAGCGGACGATGCTGGTAAATTCTACCGGGCGCAAATGGGAATTTACGTTCACAACACTTGTGACTTTCGGCGGTGCGTTTTTCGCTTCGTTCCCTTTGTTCTACAGTACAAGCTTTGGCGGTGCCTACTGGCTTTGGATGATTATTCTGTTCAGTTTCGTGCTTCAGGCTGTTTCTTATGAGTTTCAGTCAAAGCTGGGCAATTGGCTGGGCAAGCGTACTTACCAGTATTTTCTGATATTGAACGGAGTGGTAGGGCCGTTGCTTCTCGGAGCAGCGGTGGCTACGTTCTTTACAGGTTCAAACTTTGTGGTAAGCAAGGCAAACCTGACTGACGAGATGATGCCGGTTATCAGCCATTGGGCCAACGGATGGCATGGACTCGACGCATTTGCTAACCCTTGGAATCTGGTGCTGGGACTTGCCGTATTTTTCCTGGCACGCTTGCTGGGCAATCTTTATTTCATCAATAACATCCGTCACGATGAACTGGTTTCCCGCTGCCGCCGCCAGTTGATTACAGATGCTGTTCCTTTTCTGATTTTCTTCTTGGCCTTTGTGGTGTATGTGCTGGTGAAAGACGGATTTGCCGTAGATGCAGAAACAGGACAGATTGTTATGGAGCCTTATAAGTATCTTAATAACCTGCTGGCCATGCCATATTTGCTTGTATTGTTTCTGGTTGGTGTGCTTGGAGTGCTGTTTGGCTTGATAAAGAGCATTTTCTGCAAGACTTATACCGCAGGAATCTGGTTCGCTGGAATCGGAACTGTACTGACCGTACTGGCTTTGCTTCTGACTGTAGGATACAATAATACTGCTTACTATCCTTCGGCGGCTGATTTGCAGAGTTCGCTGACTATTTCCAACAGCTGTTCCAGTCTGTTCACGCTGAAGACAATGGCTTATGTTTCTATTCTGGTGCCTTTTGTTTTGGCCTATATCATATACGCATGGCGTGCGATTGACCGCAAGCCGATCAGTATGGAGGAGCTGAAGGAAGAAGAGCATCTTTATTGATAAACGCTATGTCAAACAGAGTGTGACCGGTCGTGGGCGATTGGGTCATAAAATATAAGCTGGACACAAGAACGCATGTGCATAAAGAAAATCAAGAAGTCTTTAGCCTGTGTGTGCTTGTGTCCAGCTCCTTTTTGAATTTTTTGTTGCAAAAAATAGCGAAAAGACTCATTTTTTTCAGGTAATTTTTTTTCTCCGTTCGTATTCTCAATAAAAAAGCCGTGAAACTGTCGTGCAGTTCCGGCAGAAAGGGTAAGAAAAACATTAAACGTAAATTATGCTATTGAGTTATGATTCGGAAAATTCTGTATGTTATGGCCATGCTTGTATGTGCAGGCGTGGTTTGGGGAAAAGCTGAAACAGGCAGGCTTCATGTTTGGAAGGCTCCGGAAGGAGTTGCCATGAATGATAATTTTACAGTGAAAGTTCGTCAGGAAGGGACGAAGTGGCTGAACGTTCCTTCTTATCTGATAAAAGTAGATTGTGTGGAAGGCATCAGGCACCAGCCTTTACCATCGTCCATGGCCACATTTGGCTTCGACGGTAAGGTGGAGGTGTGTGTGACTTACAATAAAGGAGAGATTCATGAAGCGCGTGTAAGGCCTTTGTCAAGGGGAGTGGTTCCTGAAATTGACGGGAATACCTTGACCTTTACACTCGACAAGCCGGGAAACTTTTCAGTAGAAGTCAACGGAGATCTGTTTGACAACTTGCATTTGTTTGCCAATCCGATTGAAACCGAGGTGCCCGACAGAAATTCGGATGATGTGATTTGGTTCGGTCCGGGAGTCCATACATTTGACACCGGATCATTCCGCATACCTTCGGGGAAGACTGTTTATGTGGCAGGAGGAGCTGTCATGATGGGTCAGCTCGTTATCGATCATGCTGAAAATGTCCGTCTGATGGGGCGCGGAATCGTTGATCATACGGTCAAGGCAGGCATACAGATATCCAATTCGAAGAATGTATATGTAGAGGGATTGTTTGCAACTCAGTGCATTACGGGAGGGTCTGAAAATGTGACGATCCGCAATGTCAAGTCTGTCAGTTATTATGGATGGGGCGACGGCATGAATATATTTGCCAGCCGCCATGTCTTGTTCGACGGTGTGTTCTGTCGCAATTCGGATGATTGTACCACAGTCTACGGTACCCGGAAAGGCTTTAACGGAGCGAGCCACGACATAACCATGCAGCATTCGGTGCTTTGGGCTGATGTGGCGCATCCCATCTTTATTGGGATTCATGGCAATACAGAGAAGCCGGAGGTGCTTGAGAATCTGAACTATGTGGATATAGATATCCTTGACCATAAAGAGATGCAGTTGAACTATCAGGGATGTATGGCGATTAATGCAGGCGACAACAACCTGGTCCGCAATGTCCGTTTTGAAAATATCCGCATCGAGAATTTCCGTCAGGGACAGTTGCTGAATCTCAGGATATTTTATAATGAGAAGTATTGTACGGCTCCGGGAAGGGGCATTGAAAACGTGTTGTTTAAGGACATCGACTATACAGGCGACCGCGCTGAGATTTCTGTCATAGAAGGGTATAACGAAGAAAGGAGAATCAGGAATATCCGGTTCAAGAACCTGAGGGTAAACGGTGTGGTGATATCCGATGATATGCAGGGCAAGCCGGCATGGTATCATACGGGAGATATGGCACGCATTTATGTCGGTCCGCATGTTGAGGGCGTTACGTTTGAGAAATGATGGATCTGTATTTTCTGCCTGTCCGGTGGTGTCTGTCTTGAAGACCGTTTGAAAAAGTTTTCGTATTTTTGTGTTTGATGGCAACCTTCATGAAAAGCGACGATGAAAAGATTTTTTTTATTGTGTTATTGTATCCTTGCGGCTGTAGCTGTTTCTGCGGAACATACAGTCCCTGTCAAGTTCCGTCATATCGGTATTTCTGAAGGGCTTCCGGACAATTATGTGAAAAACGTGTTCGGATTGCCCGACGGACGTCTGGGAGTCCGAACGACCGAACTCTTGAGTCTTTATGACGGGAAAAATTTTGTATCCTTCCCGCTTTGGAAGTCAGAGCCGTATCCGGTTGCTCAGCGGGCCTCCATTCCTGTGCAGTATATTGATGCAAAGAAACGGCTGTGGTTGAAGGAAAGAGGAGGACTCCGGATTTTCAATCTGGATACGGAATGTTTCATGAGGGCCGACACCATTTTCAGACGTTGGGGGCTGGACGATGTTTCAAACCTGTTTGTTGATTCCGAGAAGCTGGTTTGGGTGACAGATGCAGCCGGTCGCATCTATTTGCTGGATTCGGCAGATGAACGTGTGCGGGTTGTTTGCGACGTTTCTGATTTTCTGAAAAAGAACGGTCCTTTGCTGACCGTGGCGTCAAAAGGCGCATACAGTTGGATGGTTCATGAAAGTGGCGTGATGCGCTGTTATGACCATCGGACGGGGAAGTTTGTGCGTCAGGAAAATTTTTTGCAGGGGCGTCTGGCAAAAGGTGCTCAAGTGCTTGTCTGTATGCTTGACAACGGCGATTTCTGGCTGGTATGGAATTACGGCGGAGGCTTTTATTCGAATGCCGTCAATACATGGACGGAATTGCCTTTGTCTGCTGAGCATTTTGAAGAAATCGCGGCTCTGGATGTGGACCGTTCGGGAAGTGCGTGGATAGGTACGTCAGGACAGGGAATCTATATCGTTGACCGGCATACGCTTATGATTTGCCGGGTGAATTCTTTCAATGCGGATTTGCGTGAATTGAATGTGCGCGGAGGCGTGCACAGCATTTATTGTGACAATTACAGTGGCACGGTGTGGATAGGCATGTTCAACCAGGGACTGGCCTTTCACCATCCCAGCATGGATAATTTTACCTTGTATAATAACTGGAACCTTTCGGGAAACTTTGCCGACGAAAGCATTCATTGCATGGTGGAGGAGCGTGAGGGAGCTATCCTGATGGGTACGTCGAGAGGGCTTTACCGGTATTCGTGTTCCGACCGTACGATTGACATGCCTTATCCGGAACTGTCGGGCCAACTGTTTCGTGTGGCATATAAGGACAACAGAGATCGTATCTGGCTGGGAACATTCCGCAACGGACTCTATTGCATCGAGAACGGCAGGGTGAAGCATTATCTTGGAAAAAGCAATATAAGGGCAATGGTGGCTGACTTTCGCGGGCGGTTATGGGTGAGCCGGCTGGGAACTGTCGGTATGTTTGTTCCCGAGTCAGACAGCATTGTTCCTCTTGCGGTGAAGTTTCCTAAAATATCCAAGTACAGGGTGGCCAATTCTTTGGCTATTGACAGCAAGGAACGTATTGTGGTTGGTGCCGACAATGGCTTCTACATTTATGATACGGAAAAGGATTCGGTATTTGCTCCCGAGACGGATGCTCCCGGTTCGCCTTTACAGACGTTGGGAAGCAATAAGTTCAACTGTATTTTTCTTGACAGCCGGGGATTGCTCTGGATGGGGACCCAATATGGGATAAAGATCGTGTCGGATGATTTTCACGTGGATTATCTGGGTGAGGAGGCTGGCTTCACGAATCTTACGGTGCAGAGTATCCAGGAAGATAACAACGGTGATGTCTGGGTGTCTACGATAAACGGGCTTTATAAAATAACCGTGGAGAATGAGGGACAAGGATATACGTATTGCGTCGTTTGTCTTGACCGCAACCGGAGCCATAGCTGGAACGACTTGTTTGAATTCTGCTCATTGAAGACAGCCGACGGGCAGCTTTGTTTTGGACGCATGGACGGGTTTTATCTGTTTTCGCCGGAAAATGTGGTTCTGGCTCCAAGCTCTGTGCCTCCCATGTTTACGGGATTTCGTCTGTTTAACGAGCCGGTCGTATGCGGAGAGCAGTATAATGGGCGCGTGTTGTTTGAAAAGACTGTAGACAGGGTGCGGTATGCGGAACTGAGGCATGATGAGAATTTCATCACGTTCGAGTTTTCCAGCTTGAATTTTGTAAATCCGTCGCAGACTTATTTCCGTTACAAGATGGAGGGCGTGGATAAGGAGTGGATTGAACTGCTTCCTGAAAAAGGGCAGGCGAGTGTGGCGTACAATCATTTGCCTCCGGGAAAGTATATATTTCATGTGATGTCGGCAGGCAACGACCATCATTGGAGTGACCGTTCTTCGTTTGTTGTTGTTATCCGCCCTCCTTTCTGGGCTACGGTATGGGCCGGGGTGTTTTATCTCGTGTGTCTGCTCGCATTGGGCTATTTTATTGTGCGCTATCTGCATATTCGGAGTCTGAGGAAGCTGAAGCGGATGCAGGAGGTGGAGGCAGAGCGTCAGCGGGAAGAACTGAATCAGATGAAGTTCCGTTTTTTTATTAATGTCAGCCATGAACTGCGCACGCCGCTTACACTGATCCTTACTCCGCTTGAAGTGATTCTGAAGAAGGTGACTGATGAACGTTTGAAGGACCAGCTCCGGGTGGTTTATAAGAATACGCAGGAACTTTACAGACTGATCAATCAGCTGCTTGATTTCAGGAAAGTGGAGATGAAACGTGAAAAGCTGAATCTCTTGCCCGGTGATCTGGAAGAATTTCTGCGCACGGTTTATGAGGGATTCAGGCCGTTTGCCGTTGATAAGGGCATAGACTTTGATCTGAATGTCGCTCCTGCGCACTGGTACATGAATTTTGATCATGACAAGCTGCATAAGATAGTGAACAACCTGCTTTCAAATGCATTCAAGTTTACGCCGGAAAGCGGACGTGTGACTTTGTCGCTCGCAGAAAATGAATATGGCGGACGAAAGTATGCCTGCATTTCTGTTTCTGATACAGGGATCGGCATTGCTTCAGATCAGGTGAAGCATATTTTTGAACGTTTTTATCAGGTGCAGCATAATGAGCAGAACAAGGTGGGAAGCGGCATCGGACTGCATTTGGTGAAAGAATATGTTGACATGCACCAGGGAAGTGTACACGTTTCGAGCGAACTGGGAAAAGGTAGCTGCTTCACCGTATTTATTCCGACGGATCTGGCGGTAGCGGAAGAAACTGGCATGCAGGATGTGTCGGCCGATGCGAAGAAAAGCGGCGGAGAGCGTTCCGTTCAGGAGGCTGGAAAAAAGAAATTGCTTGTGGCAGACGACAATAATGATTTCAGAAACTTCCTGAAAGAGCAGCTTTCCGAAGAGTATCAGGTGTTTGACGCTCCCGATGGAGAGGCGGCGGAAAAGCTGGCGGCCGAGCAGAATCCCGACTTGATTATCAGTGATGTCATGATGCCTAACGTAGACGGTATAGAGCTTTGCAGGCGCATCAAGACAAATATGGAAACGTCGCATATTCCGATTATTCTGTTGACGGCGCGCACTTCGGACGACTTGAAGATCAACGGTTATTCGGTCGGGGCGGATTCATATATGGCAAAGCCTTTCAATATGGATATGCTGCGGGTGCGCATCCGGAAACTGATCGAAAAGCAGGAAATGCGGAAGAAAGATTTTCAGAGGAGCGTGGAGGTAAACCCTGCGAGCATTACGATCACATCCCTCGATGAGCAGATAATCAAGCGGGCATTGGGATGCATTGAAAACAATATGGACAACACTTCATATAATGTGGAGGCATTGAGCAGCGATATGGGAATGAGCCGCATGAATCTTTACCGGAAGCTTCAGTCGATAACCGGACAGACCCCGACGGAATTCATTCGTGCCATCCGCCTGAAAAGGGCTGCCCAGTTGCTCGAAAGCAGCCAGCTTACCATATCGGAGGTGGCAGACCGCGTCGGATTCAGCTCGTCGAGCTATTTCAGCAAGTGTTTCAAGGAACAGTTCGGAATGCTGCCCACCCAATATCAGGAGGAAAAGAACAAATGACGTGCGGGGAGCGCGAAAGGTATCTGTATCTGTGCCTGCAGATTCTATGTTCCAGCCCTTGGACTGTAGAATTTGTCGGGATAGGCGGACAAAGTATCCGTTGAGTATTGTCCTTTGCGGAATGATATTTTTAACTTTAACATTTCTATCGATGAAATCGTGTTTTAAGAAGAAAGCGTCAATTGCTTTATGTGCTTTGGGCTTCGTTGCTGGGCTTCAGGCCCAGTCGTATGTATGGGTGAGCAGTACGGAAGGAAACTGCTGGAAAGAAAACAGGGTGAAACTCCAGACTGACGCTCTTTCGGAGCCTTTGCTGGAGATGGACGGAACAGAAAGAGGGGTTCCGTTCAGAGCCTGGGGAACAACATTCAATGAACTTGACTGGGATGCGCTGCTGATGCTGGCCCGTGACGAGCAGGACGAAATCATGTATAACCTTTTTTCTCCCGAAGGAGAACTGAAGTTTACGCGCGGGCGCATTTCCATGAATGCGAACGACTATGCGCGTTCGTGGTATAGCTGTGATGAGGTGCCGGGAGATTTTGAACTGCGGTATTTCAATATCGGGCGCGACAGGCAGGGAATTATTCCCTTGATACGGGCAGCGCAAAAGTTTAATCCAAAGCTGACCTTCTGGACTTCCCCCTGGAGCCCTCCGAGTTGGATGAAGATAAACGGGGATTATCCGGTTTTGAGCAGCCGTTTCAACAAGATGGACAGCCGTCTGGACTATCTTCTTTATGGTTCTTCAGATGAAGTGGACGAGGATGAAATGAAGTTTCTGGGCGAGCGGAAAGGGCAGTTTCCCCGCAGGCTTGCCACGCAGGATTATTTCATTCAGGATCCCCGTTACCTTCAGTCGTACGCCAATTTTTTCTGCAAGTTCATCGAGGCTTACAAGAGTGAAGGAATAAACATTGACATGGTGATTTATCAGAATGAGGCATACAGCTATACGCCTTATCCGGGCTGTGCATGGACGGCGGAAGGGACGGTGCGCTTCAATCGCGATTATCTTGCTCCGGCATTGAAGAAGCATCATCCGGACGTGAAGCTTTATTTGGGAACCTTCAATACCAACCGCCAGGATCATGTGGAGCGAATCCTGAGTGACGAGAAACTGCGCGGGTGCATCAGCGGACTGGCTTTTCAATGGGAGGGACGTGAAATCCTGCCGGCTATCCGCAAGCAATATCCGGAATATCATTACATCTGTTCGGAAAGCGAGTGCGGAAACGGATCGATGGACTGGAAGGCGGGAGAGCATACGTTTTTCCTGATTTGCGACAATGTGGGGAACGGTTGCGACGAGTGGTTCAACTGGAATTTCCTGCTTCCCAAGCGGGGAACAAGCCCGTGGGGATGGAATCAGAACGCGCTGATTGAAGTGGATCCCGAAACGCGCAAGTTCCGGTATACGGCCGAATACTATGCAGTGAAACATTTTTCGCATTATGTGGTTCCCGGAAGCGAAATGGTGGGATACAGTCCGAAGAACAAGGACGGCGTGCTGGCGGTCGCTTATCTGACACCGGAAAAGAAATATGTCGTTGTGGCGGGAAACTTTGGCGGCAAGCCAGGCTGCGCGACATTCCGCTTAGGGAAGAAGTTTCTGAACGTTACGTTAGCTTCCCATTCCCTGAACACGTTTGTGATGAGGTGATGCCGGAGTGTATTATGCAGGCGAGGGCGGCTTTCCTCACGGAAAACCACCCTCTGTTTTTTTTATCAAACAACCAATAAGAAATAAGGGATAATGTAATTGAATTATCTGATAAACAGCAGTTCCCTGTATTTAGGCAGCGTCCACATCTGGTCGTCTACTATCAGTTCAAGCTTGTCGATGTGGTAGCGGATTTGTTCGAGCATCGGAGCGATGTTGTCGTGATAGGCTATGGCTTTTTCGCGTTCGTCTGTAATCTTGTTGGCGACTTTGCGCGCTTCCACCATCGAGTCGACATGTTCCTTGATATAGGTGGCGTGTTCTGAGATTTTGCGTATAATGGCAAGGTTCTCAGATGAGAGCCGGGATGCTTCTTCGGCCGGGAACAGGTCTTTCATTTTATACACGTTGTCTATCAGCTTGCTCTGGTATTCGGTTGCTACCGGTACGATGTGGTTCATGACAAGATCGCCCAATACTCTTGCCTCAATCTGGATTTTCTTGGTGTAAGTTTCCCATTTAACTTCGTTCCGTGCTTCCAGTTCTTTTTTGGTCATGACTCCCTCCGATTCAAACATGCGGATGCTTTCCGGTTTCAGGTATTGGTCGAAGATGATCGGACAGCTCGTTTCGCAGTCAAGTCCCCGGCGTGCAGCCTCTTCTTTCCATTCTTCGCTATATCCGTTGCCGTCGAAGCGGATAGGCTTGCTGAGTTTGATGTATTCGCGGATCACCTGAATCAAAGCCGAAACTTTCGGTTCCCCCTGTTCGATGAGGGCATCTACTTTCTGCTTGAACTCGGTGAGCTGTTCGGCCACGGCTGTGTTCAGTGCAATCATGGCGCTTGCGCAGTTCGCTTCTGAACCTACGGCACGGAATTCAAAGCGGTTTCCTGTGAATGCGAAAGGCGAAGTGCGGTTGCGGTCGGTGTTGTCTATCAACAGTTCCGGTATCTGCGGGATGTCAAGTTTCATGCCGTGCTTTCCTCCAAGGGCAATCAGTTCATCGGTTGTGCTGACTTCCATGTGGTCGAGCACCTTGCTCAGTTGTGTGCCCAAAAACGAGGATATGATTGCGGGAGGAGCTTCGTTGGCTCCCAGGCGGTGTGCGTTTGTTGCGCTCATGATGGAAGCTTTCAGCAGTCCGTTGTGCCGGTACACGGCCATAAGCGTATTCACGATAAACGTGATGAAGCGCAGGTTTTCTTCCGGCGTTTTTCCTGGAGCCATCAGCAGGACGCCTGTGTCTGTTCCAAGCGACCAGTTGTTGTGTTTTCCCGAACCGTTTACGCCCTTGAACGGCTTTTCATGGAGCAGTACGCGGAATCCGTGGTTGCGTGCTACTTTCCGCATGAGCGACATGATAAGCATGTTGTGGTCGACGGCCAGGTTGCATTCCTCGAAAATCGGTGCAAGCTCGAACTGGTTCGGTGCCACTTCGTTGTGTCTTGTCTTTACCGGAATGCCCAGTTCGAGTGCCTGGATTTCCAGATCTTTCATGAAGGAGGCCACACGTGTAGGAATTGCTCCGAAATAATGGTCTTCCAACTGCTGGTTTTTCGATGCTTCGTGTCCCATCAGGGTGCGTCCCGTGAGCAGCAGGTCGGGGCGGGCTGCATACAAGCCTTCGTCAACCAGAAAGTATTCTTGTTCCCAGCCGAGATAGGACACCACTTTCTTTACTTTCGGGTCGAAATAGTGACATACATCCACGGCTGCCTTGTTTACGGCTCTCAGTGCTTTCAGGAGGGGAGCCTTGTAGTCCAGCGACTCTCCTGTATAGGCGATGAAAACCGTTGGAATGCAAAGTGTATCGTCAACAACGAATACGGGAGATGAAGGATCCCATGCGCTGTACCCTCTGGCTTCGAATGTATTGCGTATTCCTCCATTGGGGAATGAAGAAGCGTCAGGTTCCTGCTGGACAAGCAGTTTGCCTGAAAATTCCTCCATCATGCCGCCTTTTCCGTCGTGTTCCACAAACGCGTCATGTTTTTCGGCTGTTCCTTCTGTCAGCGGCTGGAACCAGTGGGTGTAGTGTGTCGCGCCCAGTTCGCTTGCCCAGCGTTTCATCCCTGCGGCCACCTCATCTGCTATGCTGCGGTCGAGTGTGGCTCCGTTGTCCATTGCGTCCACAAGCTTGGCGTAAACATTTGACGGTAAATACTTGAACATCTTTTCCCGGTTGAATACGTACTTTCCGAAGTATTCGCTCGGACGTTCTTTGGGGACGTTTACTTCTACAGGTTTTGTCTGAAAAGCTTTTTCTACGACTCTGAATCTTAATGTTGACATAAACTTATGGTTTTAGTTGGTTGTATTGTGTATTTGTTATTTATTCTTCTGTTTCTCTTTGTTTCTTGTCTTTTTGTTGCTATTAAACTTTTAATAGTTTCTTATTGTTTTATAACAGTACAAAGTTACGTCTTTTTGATTTTATTTCTTTTTTAAAGAGTGCTTTTATTTCGTGTTTTTCTGCTCTTGTTTTATTCTGATTTATTTTTATCTTGTTTGGTTTCTGTTTTACACTTATATTCTCGTATTTTGTTTATATTGTAAGTTTATGCTCGCCTGTTTCTGAATTTTTATTTGTTTGGCTTCCTTGCCGGAGAGGATGCTGCATTGGCTTTTTTAAAAAAACAGCCGATTTGTTGCAGCGGTTCAATGTTTTTGGTTTGTCGGATATGTAGATCTGCATATTTTCTTTATATTTACGGCATTGAGTGAATGACGGACATTATGGAGAAAAAGATTTACTGTTTTAATCCTGCGCATGATATGGCATTGGCTAACAATACGCCTTTCTATAAGGCTCCTGCGGAGATTCAGAAAATGGCGTATGATTTGGCTGTACTGCCTGCATGGTATGCTGAAGGCGGGGAGTCGGTGAGGATTGATGACATGAAGCAGGCAGAACTGCTGCATTCGCAATTGGGGAGTGATTTTCTTTTTCCGCGCGTTCAGTGGATTCTGGAGTGGGAACAGGGAAGTTATGTTCCATGGGGGTGGGATCCGGCGTTCCTGCATCAGCTCCGGTCTGCCGGTATCGGGGAAGAGTTTCTGCTGACGGATTCTCAAGTGCAGCGTATCCGTTTTTTGTCCAGCCGGCAGCGCAGTTCAGAGATGCTTGTCGGAATGCGTAAAATTGAAGGTACCTGCGGTGAATCTGTCGTATGTCATTCCGTGGATGATGTAAACTTCTATATGTCTGAAGTGGGGGAGATTGTGCTGAAAGCTCCCTGGTCCGGAAGCGGGCGAGGACTGGTAAAAGTATCTTCCGAAACTTGGAGCTCTTCTGTCCGGGGATGGGTGGAGCGTGTGCTTCGTACGCAGGGAAGTGTTATGGCTGAACCTTTGTATGAGAAAGTGGCAGATTTTGCGATGGAGTTTTATGCAGACGGGAGCGGCGGCATTTATTTCATCGGATATTCTCTTTTTGAAACAGACTTGCACGGGAATTATAAGGAAAACAGACTGTGTACGGACGAGCAGATTGAAGCCTTTTTGTCTTCGTTTATTCCGGTGGACACACTGCGGCAGATAAAGTCGTCTTTGACTGTTCGGCTCTCCGCTTTGCTGCAGAATGACTATAGCGGGTGTTTGGGTGTAGATATGATGATTTGTCGGATGAACGATGCCTTTCATGTGCATCCTTGCGTTGAAATTAATTTGCGCATGAATATGGGCATTGTTTCTCATCAGGTGCGTGCAAGGCTTTTGCATCCCCGGTCGGAAGGATGGTTCAGAATCGAATACTTTTCGGCAGACGGAGAAGCCGTAAACGCGCATCGGGACCATAAGGACAGGTATCCGCTTGTGGTGGCGGACGGAAAAATACTAAGCGGTTATTTGTCGTTGACCGGAGTGGATGAAACGACGCATTATCAGGCTTACATTTTTGCAGGGCATTGACCTGATATATGAAAATAAAAAACGGGAACTTCATTTGCGAGGTTCCCGTTTTTTATATCGGCTGTCAGTTTAGAAGAACAGATACCGTTGGTCTGTTACATTAGCTTTCTGATACAAATCGCCGAATATCTGATTTGCAACAGGGCGAGATAACATGCTGGCCAAAGAAGATTCTTCTTGCTTGGCATCGAATTTTTCTGTGCCCTTGTCTTTCGCATAAACTTGAATCATGTAAACTCCGGCATTTCCCTTTATCGGTGTGCTTACCTTTCCTACTTCTGTTTTTGAAGCGGCTGCGCCGATAACCGGTTCACTGGCGTGTGCTACAGAGATGTAGGCCGATGCGGAGAATGTGACATGTTTTATAGAGTCGCTGACAGCACCTTCCATGGCTTTCACCTTATCCAGTGAATTGACTCCCTGCATGTTTGCGAGAATCTTTTCAGCTTTCTTGTCACGAATGATCTCATTCTTCAGCGTAGCGGCAACTGAATTGATGTCGCGGTATCCTGTCTTATGTACTTTGTCGAGAGCTACCACCATCATGTGGTCGTTTTCGCCACATTCATACAGCGGAGAAACTTCATTCGGTTTTGCCGAGAAAATCCATCTCATTACATCGCCTGTCGATTTTACGCCGCCCACGTAATGCTCTGCGCTCGACAGATCTTTGCGCGGAAGAAGCGTGTATCCGTTTTCTTCTGCATTTTTCTGCAAGTCTTCAAGCGTTGTGTTTTGAGCTACAAACTGGCTGAATTTGTTGTATGCAGAATTGTAGGTTTCTTTGCTGAACTCAACCGGGCATTTGATGACAGCCACTTTATATTTGGTCTGCATGCTTTTCTTGTCCATAACCTGAAGTATCAGATGAGTTTGTCCGACGGTCAGATTAGCCAGTTCGTTTTTCGGTTGGTTGATCAGCGTGTTGATAAATTTGGTATTGTCAGCATCCATTTCCGCGCCTTCCCAGCTTCTTGCATTTACCCAGGTTGCTTCGCCGGTCTGTCCGTAGATTTTGGCTACTTTTTCGAAGTCAGCTCCGCCTTTGAGTGCATTGTAGATACTGTCGGCAAGCGTTTTTGTCTTGTCTTCGGTGTCGGCGTACACTTGAATCTGACGGAATTGGATTGAGTCGGGTACTGATACTTTTGCCAGAACCTTGAATGCGTTGTATGAGTCGTCCGACTGATAGTAGTAGGGGCCGTATACCTCATTCAATCCTGTCGAATCCAGGCGTGCGGCAATGTCAGAAGGAAGTACAGACTTGTTGACAGGCACATCTGAATAAGCTACAGAAGAACCTGTAGAGCGGATGAATGTAGCATAATCCGAGTTGGTCTTGTCGAGCTGGTTGCTGTATTCTGTCACTTCTTGTTTAACAGCCGCACGGTCAGCGTCAGAAGGCACAACTTTCACGTCTATATAATGTATGTCGCGTGTTTCAGCCAGCTGTTTGAACTGTTCCTTCTTTTCATTGTACAGCTTTTTGATTTCATCGTCGCTGACTTCAACCGTTGAATCGTTGATTGAAGAATAAGGTATGCCGGCAAGCAGCAGGTCGCTTTGTTCGGTGCGTGCTTTAAACGCATCTTCGGCTGCTACAGGATTTGAAATCAGCGATTTGGTGATCAGGTTCTGGTATTTTTCTGCCAGCGTGCTCTGTCTGAGTGTTTTTTCTATGAACATCCAGAAAGCACCCATTTTCTGATAGTATTCAGTATATTGAGCAGGCATTTGACTGGTTCCCAAATTCGCATAGTCTACCAGAAATTTCTGAAGCATGTCCTTGTCGAACATTCCTGTCTGCGGATTGCGGAACGGAGTCTGCATCAGCAGAGGGTGAGTGCCTTGGTCGATGATGGCCTGGATTTCAGCGTCGGTGACTGTCAGTCCCAACTTTTCTGCCTGTTCTGCAATCAGCTGATTGTTGACGTAATTCTGCCATACCTGGTCTTTTACGTTGTTCAGCTGCTCTTCGGACAGTGAATTCAGTCCATTGGTCAGTTTGATGACTTCACTGAGTTCGTCCACCATTTTCTGGTAGTCCAGAGTGCTCAGTTTTTCTCCGTTTACTTCACCTACATCTTGTTTGCCTTGATGCGGCTGCAGGACTTTCCATGCGTCACCAGCGATGAACGCAAACAGGGCAAGTCCGATTACAATGACCACCAAAGGTCCCTTGCTTCTGATAGTTTGTAAAGTTGCCATTTAAGTTTGTTATTTTTTTGTTTATTGTTATTTCAGCAATTTGCGCACGAAGATACAAAAAATGCTGTTCAGTAGCTATTTTCTTTAAAAAAAAATGCTTATTTCTCCACTTTCAGCTTCACCAGTTCGATTTTTGTGGAAGTAACTTTTATGATTTTGAACTGAAATTTGTCAATCCGGATAATTTCGTTGACTTTGGGAATGCTCTGGTATTCGTGCAGAATCAGTCCTCCGATTGTCTGGTATTCGTCGTTTTCAGGCAAGTCCAGTCCGAACTCTTTGTTGGCTTTTTCAATGTCCAGTCTTCCGGAAAATATGTATTCGTTTTCTCCTATGTTTTTTGCTACCGTTGAATTTGTGTCATGTTCGTCTTCTATGTCGCCCAGTATCTCTTCCACCAGATCTTCCATTGCCACGATGCCCGAAGTTCCTCCGAACTCGTCGACTACTATAGCCAGCGAACGTTTCTGCTGCTTGAAAAGGATCATCAGCTTGTTGGCTCCCATTGTTTCCGGTACGATGGGAATGGAGCGGATGTTCTTCTGCCAGTCTTCCGTGTTGCGGAACATTTCAGAAGAGTGGATGTATCCTACGATGTTGTCGATATTGTCTTTGTAAACGATGATTTTGCTTATTCCGTTTTCGATAAATGTATTTTTCAGTTCTTCAAGTTGGGTATTGAACTCAGCCGCGATGATTTCGGTTCGCGGAATCATGCAGTCGCGGATTTTGATGTTTGAAAAATCGAGCGCGTTGCGGAAAATTTTTATTTCGTCGTCAATGTTTTCTTCATTTCCTCCTGCCTCTTCGATGCTGGTTTGTATGAAGTAGTTCAGGTCGCCTTTCGTGAATGCGCGTTCCTGATCTTTCCTGTTGATTTTGGTTCCTGAGAGTCTTAGCAGGCTTACGGAAAGAAAAGTGACCATTTTGCTGAAAGGATAGAGTATGATATAGCAGATGTACGCCGGGATACAGAAAGCTTTGAGCATGAAGCGTGAATTGGCTTTGGCCAGTGTCTTGGGCATAAATTCTCCAAGTGCCAGAAGCACTGCGGATGCTGCGATAATTTCCAGTATCAGTGTAAAGGCCGGAGATACGTTGACTTTTGTGTCCAGCAGACCGTGCATGAAGTTTGCGGTCAGTATGCTGAAGACTGCCAGCGAAGCGATGTATCCGGTCATCATCGTTGATATGAAATCTTTGGGATGGTTGTAAAAGACGGTCAGTATGCGTGTGGTGAGGTTGTCTTTTTTACCCATTTCAAAGCGCAGCTTGTCGGTCGAGGCGAAAGCTATTTCCATGCTGGAAAAGAATGCCGCGAGCATCACGGAAATGATCAGTTGAGCGATTGTTGCCATGTCGTTTTTTTATTGTTGTTTTCCTCCAGAGCGGGCCGTTGAGTCTGCCGAAGCCGTATCTTCCACTGTAAAGATACCTGTATTGTTATATATCTGATATTCTGTCATCTGCTGGTTCGATTCAAATCCGTATCCGGTAAGCACCTTGTCCACTTGCTCGATGCGGATGAATCTGTCGGAATAGATTTTTTCCTTGTTCTGATCCCAGAACATCAGTTCCGTGTCGAATTTGTCCCCCCGCTGGCTCTGTATGTGTACATTGCTTCTGAGTTCCCACAGTTTTTTCTGTTCATAATAATAGGCGGTGTCGGCTTTGATGCTTGCGTCGACATGGAAGAGCGTGTCGAATTTTTCCAGATACACTCCTTTTTCAAAGGCCCAGAAAGGCGGATTCCTGTGGCTGTATACCAGCCATTCGTCGGTGATGATTTTATAGCGTATCATTCCGGAGTCTGATACCAGCGTCGTTACCCCGAGCGTGCGCATGTCGGGAAGCGAATCGCTTTCTTTTACGGCGGCAGCAGTTGCCTGTTCCTTTTTTCCGCACGACGGGAGAAAAACAAACATAACAGTTGTCCACACGGCAACTGTTATGAATATCCTGGATATGTATTTTTTGTCGGTCTGTTTGGTATCGGCCATACACGATCTATTTAATGGTTGTTTTTTCTTTGATCCATCCGCCTATGGTGACAGCGTTTCCTTTTTTCAGTCCCAGAAAGAACAGATCTTCTTCTTTCGGAACCTTTGTGGCATAAGTGACAATCAGCCTCTGCACTTCGTCCGTCAGCCTGGGGTCGGCGGCCTTTGCCTGCTGCAGCTTGTCGATGGCCGCGTAGTAGGTGCATTTGTTCAGCGTGGCTTCATCGCTCCAGTTTGGGCTTGAAGCATACATCTGCGCTATCAGCATATATGCTTTTCCGCATTTGGGGTCGAATGAAAGTGCTTTTTGTGCATATTCCCTTGCTTTGCTGAAGTGTTTCTTGCTGTAGAGCATGACTGCGGCTTCATAACTGTTTTTTGCCTTTGTCAGCGTGTCTTTTTCGAGTTCGATAGCCTGGTCGAAGAAATGCTGGCTTTTTCCGATACTGTCCTGTTTGTAGAACATGTAGGCGCATCCCAGTGCCGTTTCGGCGGTAGGCTCAATTGAGTATGCAGCTTCCGAAGCAGCGAAGTAAGCTTCGTCATCCGTACATTTGAGCCTTTCCATTATCGAAATGATTTGTTTGAGGTATACCAGATTGTGTCTGTTTGCTTCAATTTCCGGCTTGAATGCTTTCTGCATATTTTCGCATCCGGCCATGCCGCTGTTGATGAAGCATGAATTCACGTCATTCTCTACGATTTTTAAAAATTGTCTGCCTTTCTCGTCCTGAGTCTTGTCCTTTATTTGTGCCAGCCGTCCGGAAACCGTCAGAAAGTCCAGTACGAATTGTTTTTTATGCGTATTGTCCGCTTGCAGTTTCTTTAGAGATATGTTTATCAGATCTTGCAGCATGTAGCATTCCGATGCTTCATCTGTTACGGGAACGGCATCTTGCAGCATTTGATATACAGTGTCAGTGTCCATCTGGTCGCCGGCAAACACAACATATTCATGTGCTTTTCTTCCTCTGATTTCCTGTAAGGTCACTGGCTTTTTGCTGATAACGTTCAATGAATCGAGCAGTTCTGCCTGCCGGTCGTAGATGGCTGTCAGTTGTTCGAACAGCTTTTGGTGTTCGGCCGAGTCTTGTTCCGCAGCTATCAGGGCATGCAGGATTTTTGTGCCGTCTGTGCATACGTCCGGTGTGGCCAATGGACTGTGAGTGAATACATAAAGCCATGGTTCGTATGCGTTTTCAAACTCACCGGCCTTAATCAGCCTGGAGTAAAGTTCGATGTTGTGTTTGATTTCCGGACCGTCTTGTTCTTGTAGCTCCGCAATTTTCCCTTTAGCCGGAGATACGGTGAAAAGCAGGATGGAACAGATAAAAATGTGCCAATAATTCATTCTCATGTCAATTAACCTTCCATTTCATGAACCACCGTTCGTTGAAAGTCAGTCCGATTTTCAGTTCGAACCGGTTCTCCGAAAGCAATCCGCTGACTGAAGGAGCTACGCGGACATATTGTCCGGTGATGCTCAATACGTTGTTGGCCATGTTCAGGTTTAGAGGGAAACCAAATCCAGCGCTGATCCCGTATTCCTTCGGTCCGTTCACCCATGCGGCGTTCGGATTGTATGACGGGGTTTTCAGATAAGGAGTTGAGTAGTATGCCCCGATCCGGTATCTGATTCTTGAGAAGTAGTTCCTTCCGTACTCTTTGGGCAGCAGTTCGGCTCCTACAGCGATTTTCGAACGGTTCTGATACATGTCCGTGCGGTTGTTGTATTTCACGTCTTCCCATTTCTGCAGCGTATAGTCTGCTTCCACGGTCAGGTTCTTCCGGTACTTCCATGCAAGGCCCACTCCGAAGGAATGCGGTATGCCGTAAGAATCTTCGGTGCTCTGGGTTTGCAGAGCTGAATAGCTTGAACCGTCGGTTACTTGTTCGCCGTGCGTGTAGTGCATATTCAACACGTGTCCCAATGTATACGCAAGTCCCAGTGTAAGCGAATTGTTTTTGTTGAGCGGCTGTGTGTATTGCAGTCCGAAGCTGGCGTTGTAGCTGCTCACCGACATTTGGTTATAGATAATTGTCTGGTCTCCTCCATTGTTCGGTGTGAATGTTGTCTGGTAGTTCAGTTTTCCGTAGAGGTAGGCAATGTTAGCTCCTACTGAAAGATTGTCCAGAATTTTGAATCCCAATCCTGCGAAGATTTGCTGCATTCCTCCGTCACCGTAAAAGTTATTGGTGTAGGTGACTTCGCTGTTTTCTATGTTTTTGCTTCTGTCGAAGTTGTATCCGACAGTAGAAAAGGGAGTGTAGCCGATGGCCATGCCCAGACGCGGGTGCAGGCGGAACTGCATGGCAATATAGTCAAAACTTGCGTTCTTTGCGTTCGATTTGTAGTTTCCTTCTTGAAAGTTTGAACTTTTTAAAGTCATGCCTGTGTCGAACATGAATGAAAGAGAATCCACGGCCGTATAGGAAGCCGGATTCATTGGATTGATGTGCAGGTCGGAACGCAAGGCATAGCCTACACCTCCCATTGCAGCATTGTTGGCAAAAACTTGGTCGAATGTTTCTCCGAGCCCGTAGCGGGTATAAGGGGAATTGACGCTCGACTGTGCCGAAACAGCTGCTGAAACGGCAATGAACAGTGCGCCAATGAGTGCTTTCTTACTTGACATTATAATTCAAAATTCTGTTTAAACCTTTCAATACTAAAAATCTGTCTGCAAAGATGATACTTTTTAAGTTTGTATCAAAAGAAAATTTATCTCCGCCAGTTAAAAAAACCAAAAGGTCGGGATATTTCTCTTGCATCAGGCGGATATATCCGGCTATCTCAAATTCCATGCCTTTGATGACTCCTGCCCGGATTGCCGTTTCTGTGTTGTATCCGAATTCCGGCAAATCTCCCCTGCGGTCGATGAGGGGCAGTTTGTCGCAACAGGCGTTTAATGTTTTGAACCGGACATATATGCCCGGAGATATGTTTCCTCCCCAATATCTTCCTTCGGCATCAATAAACTCGTAGGTGATTGCTGTGCCGGCATCGATGACCAGCAGGTTCTTCCCGGGAAGCAGATAGTTGGCTCCCACCACCGCAGCCAGCCGGTCCATCCCCAATGTTTGCGGGCTTTTATAATGGTTTGCAATCGGAACAGGAGTCTTGTAGTTTAATTCGAGTATTTCGAAGTCTACTTCTGCCAGCTGCCGGCGGATTGTGTTGCTCAACGTGATGACAGAAGCGATGATTCCCCGTTTTATTGGATATTTGTGGCGCAGGATGGTGAGGCAGTCAAGCGAATGGTTCGAACCGCGCAGCACTTCTACCATCTTGTCACCATCGAATACTGCCAGTTTCGCAACAGTATTGCCGATGTCAATAATTAAGTTCACTTTTATGTTGTTTAAATTTGGTGCAAAGTAACTGAAAAAATAAATACATCGTAAAGAAATCGTGATTTATTAGGTATTTTTATTCTTGCGAAATGCTTTCTTCCGGTGCTTTCATTGCATATATAAAAAAGAGGTCGGACTGACTTTCTGACTTTTTTTGAGGTTATTCCAGAGATTCTCCGTAATTTTGTGGCGGAATAGTTGCCGTATTCAGGAAATGCTCTGTCATTTTGTCCTGGACGGGGAATTCCTTGCGGACAAGCCTGGGGAGTTGTCCGGGTTGGTTTTTTTAATAGTGCTTATATAATTAATGTATATGAATTGTAAATTGCGGTTGTTTGCGCTTCTATTTCTTGTGTGTTCGGTCGTTCCTTTTCATGCCCGGCAGTCACGCGACAGTATTCAGCTCAGTCTGGTTACATGCGCGCCGGGCAATGAGATCTATGCTCTGTTCGGGCATACGGCTATCCGTTACCAGAATTTCACGCAAGGTGTCGATCTGGTGTTCAATTACGGCATGTTCAGTTTCAGCGCGCCCCATTTTGTCTACCGTTTTGTGAAAGGTGAAACCGATTATCAGTTGGGGATTTCTCCTTACAGCTATTTTGAAGCGGAATATGCAATGCGCGGATCATCCGTATGGCAGCAGACGTTGAACCTTACTTATGATGAGAAGGTGCGCTTGCTTGGCCTGCTTGAAGAGAACTACCGCCCTGAGAACCGCACATACCGCTATAATTATTTTTACGACAACTGTACCACAAGAGCGCGTGACCAGATAGAAAAGTGCATTCGGGGGAAAGTTGTTTATTCCGCCGGTTCTCCCCGCAAAACATTCCGCAGCATCGTGCATGAATTCACTGCCGGTTCTCCCTGGGATGAGATGGGGATTGACTTTTGCCTGGGGGCAGAGGCTGACCGTCCGATAGACAACCGCTGTCAGATGTTTGCGCCCTTTTATATGAAGGCTTTTGCCTCCAGCGCATATATCCTTGGAGAGGATGGTACGCAGCGTCCGCTGGTGCTTCGTGAAGAGAAGATTGTGGATGTGGAGCCCGAGACCGAACTGCCTTTCCCTCTTTCTCCTATGATGGCAGCCTCTTTGTTCCTTGCGCTGAACGTGCTGGTAGGGTGGTGGCAGTGGAAACGCCGCCGCATTTTCTGGGGATGGGATATTCTGCTTTATTTGTCGCAAGGGGTGGCAGGCTGCGTCGTTGCTTTCCTTTTTTTTGTATCAGTCCATCCTACGGTGGGGTCAAACTGGCTGCTTTGGCTGTTCAATCCGCTTCCCTTGCTTTATCTTCCGGTGATGGTGTATAGGGACATGAAACGTAAAAAAGACCTGTATCATTGGATTAATGCAGTGTATTTAACAATTTTTATAGCGTTATTCCTGCTTTTACCGCAAAAATTCAATTTAACAGTATTACCTTTGGCACTCGGTTTGCTGGTTAATGCTGTAAGCCATGTTTTAGTTTATAAAAATAGATAATGAAAGAACGCATACTGACATCTTTATTGACGGTATTTGTCATTACCGGTCTGCAGGCTCAGACAGGTCCTGCCGTGCCGCGGCTGGTGGTCGGGCTTACCATTGATCAGTTACGCGCCGATTATATCGAAGCTTTTTCTGCTTTATATGGCGAGCGAGGCTTCAAGCGTCTGCTGAAAGAAGGGCGCATTTATACGGATGCGGAATATGACTTTATCAATGTGGACCGTTCGTCGGCTACAGCCGCTGTCTACACGGGGACTTCTCCTTATTATAACGGCATTCCGGGAAACCGATGGATGGACCGTAGCACTTTGCGTCTGGTGAAGTCGGTCGACGACCAGGCTTTCATCGGAGTGTATACTTCTGAAAATTCTTCTCCGAAATACTTGCAGGTTTCTACGTTGTCGGACGAACTGATGGTTGCGACTCAGGGAATGGCGGAGGTTTATTCCATCGCACCTACACGTGAGATGGCCATTCTGGCCGCCGGACATGCGGCCAAAGGGGCTTTTTGGCTGAACGACGCAAACGGAAAATGGAGCGGAACCACTTATTACGGCGTTTTCCCCGAATGGGTGAGCACTTATAACGATCGTGAAGGGCTGGACTTCCGGATTGGAGAACTGGTGTGGCAGCCTTATCATCCGGTTACGGCTTACAAGTATATCACTTCTTCCAACAAGCAGCTTACCTTCAAGCATGACTTTGATGATGAGCGGTATGAAAAGTATAAAAGATTCAAGACTTCGCCTTATGTGAATGATGAGGTGAACCGTTTGGCTGCGGCTTGCTTCAATGCGACCAGAATGGGGCAGGATGACATTCCTGATTTGCTCACGCTGTCGTATTATGCCGGGAATTATGCGCACAGGCCGAATGCGGAATATTCGATGGAAATACAGGACGTTTATGTGCGTCTGGATAATTCCATTGGCGATCTTCTGGACCTGATTGACCGCAAGGTAGGTTTGAAGAACACGCTCTTCTTTATCACATCGACGGGCTACAGTGATCCTGATCCGGTTGATCCGGTCCAATACCGGATTCCTGGAGGCGAGTTCCATATCAAGCGTTGTGCGGCTTTGCTCAATATGTATCTGATGGCCATTTATGGTCCGGGACAGTACGTTGAAACTTATTACGACCGTCAGATTTATCTTAATCATAAGCTGATTGAAGAAAAAAAACTGAACCTGGTGGAGATGATGAGCCGCTCGGCTGAATTTGTGGTGCAGATGAGCGGGGTGCAGAACGCTTATTCGGCGCAGCGTCTGCTTTTGGGTTCATGGACTCCGAAAATCGAAAAGATACGCAACACGT
The DNA here is from genome assembly GCF_024733745.1 of Bacteroides sp. ET225. Lineage (NCBI taxonomy): Bacteria > Pseudomonadati > Bacteroidota > Bacteroidia > Bacteroidales > Bacteroidaceae > Bacteroides > Bacteroides sp. ET225. The sequence goes on from NZ_JANRHN010000007.1 coordinate 38,277, forward strand.
ACAATCCCTACCGCTCGGGTGACATTTATATTGAAGTGATGCCGGGATGGTCTGTGGTGAATGAATATTCACATCAGGTGAATGTCGTGCGTGAGGCATACAGCTCTTCTCCGCTGGTATTTGTCGGCTTCGGCGTAAAGCCTAAGAAACTTTATAATCCGGTAAAAATTGCTGCCATCGTTCCTACTTTGGCCCACTTCATGCGCATCAGGGCACCTAATGCCTGCACAGTTCCTCCTATGACCGACATTCGTGAATAAACCGAGCGGAAGTCGGGAGCTGGCTGTTTTTATGAAAAACGCCTATCGGTTTCAATTTAATTTTTGATAATAATAAAAACTATAACATAAGATGGGATTCAATGAATTTATAAGCAAGCTGTTCGGTAACAAGGCTACGCGCGACATGAAAGAGATTCAGCCGTGGGTTGAAAAAGTGAAAGCCGTATATCCTGAGATATCGAAGCTGTCCAACGACGAACTACGTGCCAAAACGGTAGAACTGAAGAAATACATCAAGGATTCTGCTGCCGAATTGAACAAGAAGATTGATGATCTGAAGGCTTCTATTGAGAATACTGAAATAGAAAAGCGTGAAGTTATCTTTAACCAGATAGACAAGCTGGAAAAGGAAGTGCTTGACAAATATGAGGAGGCTCTTAATGAAGTGCTCCCCACTGCTTTTGCTATTGTCAAGGATACCGCCCGCCGCTTCACTGAAAACGAAGAGCTGGTTGTGACCGCTACGGATTTCGACCGTGAACTGGCGGCAAAGGGACATGACTTTGTCCGTTTGGAGGACGACAAGGCCATTTGGAAGAATCATTGGCAGGCAGGAGGAAATGAAACTGTCTGGAACATGATTCACTACGATGTGCAGTTGTTTGGCGGTGTGGTTCTGCATCAAGGCAAGATCGCTGAGATGGCTACAGGTGAAGGTAAGACGCTTGTGGCCACACTTCCGGTATTCTTGAATGCACTGACAGGAAACGGCGTGCATGTAGTGACTGTCAACGATTACCTGGCAAAACGTGACTCGGAGTGGATGGGACCGCTCTATATGTTCCATGGCTTGAGTGTAGACTGTATTGACAAGCACCAGCCGAACTCTGAGGCTCGCCGCCGTGCATATATGGCCGACATTACTTTCGGTACGAACAATGAATTTGGCTTCGACTATCTGCGTGACAACATGGCCATTTCTCCGAAAGATCTGGTGCAGCGCAAGCATAACTATGCAATTGTCGACGAGGTGGACTCGGTGCTGATTGATGACGCGCGTACTCCGCTGATCATTTCCGGTCCGGTGCCGAAAGGCGACCAGCAGTTGTTTGAAACCCTCCGTCCGTTGGTTGAACGTCTGGTTGAGGCGCAGCGCAAGCTCGCCACTCAGTTCCTTGCCGATGCGAAACGCCTGATTGCTTCTGACAAGAAAGAAGATCAGGAGGCCGGATTCCTGGCACTGTTCCGCAGCCACAAGGCTCTTCCTAAAAACAAGCCGCTCATCAAGTTCCTCAGCGAACCGGGTATCAAGGCCGGCATGCTGAAGACTGAAGAGATTTATATGGAGCAGAACAACAAGCGTATGCCGGAGGCCGTTGAACCGTTGTATTTCGTAATCGATGAGAAGCTGAAGAGTGCAGACCTTACGGATAAGGGTATTGACCTGATTACAGGCAACTCGCAGGATCCTACATTGTTTGTGCTTCCCGATATCGCCGCGCAGCTTTCTGAACTTGAAAACCGGAAAGAACTGACCGATGAAGAGAAACTGGCGCAGAAAGACGAGCTGCTCACCAACTATGCCATCAAGTCGGAGCGCGTGCATACCATCAACCAGTTGCTGAAGGCTTACACGATGTTTGAACGCGACACGGACTATGTAGTGATGGACGGACAGGTGAAAATCGTTGACGAGCAGACCGGACGTATCATGGAAGGACGTCGCTGGAGCGACGGGCTGCATCAGGCTGTTGAAGCGAAAGAGGGTGTGAAGGTAGAAGCTGCCACGCAGACTTTCGCAACGATTACCTTGCAGAACTATTTCCGTATGTACCATAAGCTGGCCGGTATGACCGGTACTGCCGAAACGGAAGCGGGAGAGTTCTGGGACATTTACAAGCTCGATGTTGTGGTCATTCCTACCAACCGTCCGATTGCACGTGTCGACATGAACGACCGTGTCTATAAGACGAAGCGTGAAAAATACAAGGCTGTGATTGAGGAAATCGAGAAGATGGTGGCTGCAGGACGTCCGGTGCTGGTGGGCACTACTTCTGTCGAAATCTCTGAAATGTTGAGCAAGATGCTTGACATGCGGAAGATTCCGCACAACGTGCTGAATGCGAAACTGCATCAGAAGGAAGCCGAAATCGTTGCCAAGGCCGGCCAGAGTTCGACGGTGACTATCGCTACCAACATGGCGGGCCGTGGTACGGACATCAAGCTGAGTCCGGAAGTGAAGGCTGCCGGAGGTTTGGCGATTATCGGTACGGAACGCCACGAGTCGCGCCGTGTAGACCGTCAGTTGCGCGGTCGTGCCGGACGTCAGGGTGACCCGGGTTCTTCCGTATTCTTTGTTTCATTGGAAGATGACCTGATGCGTCTTTTCTCTTCCGACCGCATTGCCCATGTGATGGACAAGCTCGGCTTCAAGGAAGGGGAGATGATTGAACATAAGATGATTTCGAATTCGATCGAGCGTGCGCAGAAGAAGGTGGAAGAAAACAACTTCGGTATCCGCAAGCGCTTGCTTGAATATGATGATGTGATGAACAAGCAGCGTACTGTGGTTTACACCAAGCGCCGCCACGCGTTGATGGGCGAACGTATCGGCATGGATATCGCCAATATGATTTGGGACCGCTGCTGCTATGCCGTTGAACAGCCTGCGTTTGATGATGCGCGCATGGAAATGTTCCAGACACTTGCCATGGAAACTCCGTTCACGGAAGAAGACTTCCGCAACAAGAAGAAAGAGGAACTGGCAAACAAAACATTTGATTCCGCAATGGAGATCTTCAAGCGTAAGATGGACCGTATGGCGCAGATTGCCAACCCGGTCATCAAGCAGGTTTATGAAAACCAGGGACAGATTTATGAGAACATCATGATTCCCATTACCGACGGAAAGCGTATGTATAACATTTCCGTAAATCTGAAGGAGGCATACGAAACGGAATCGAAGGCTATTGTAAAGGCGTTTGAAAAGGCCATCCTGCTTCATACGATTGATGATGCCTGGAAAGAAAACCTGCGCGAACTGGACGACTTGAAGCATTCGGTTCAGAACGCAAGCTACGAACAGAAAGATCCGCTGCTGATATTTAAGCTTGAATCGGTCAACCTGTTCGACAATATGGTGAACAAGATCAACAACAATACGGTTTCTGTCCTGATGCGTGCCCAGATTCCGGTGCAGGAACCTCAGCAGGTTCGTGAAGCGGCTCCGGAACCCCAGCGTCCGCAGCAACAGTACAGGGAAGAGAAACAGGATCTTGCCGATCCGAACCAGCAGGCGGCTGCTTCACGCGACACACGCGAACAGCCAAAGCAGCAGCCGTATCATGCGGAAAAGAAGATCGGACGCAATGATCCGTGTCCGTGCGGAAGCGGTTTGAAATACAAGAACTGCCACGGAAAGAATATGTAATCTTATCGGATGAAACGATGTGAACGCCGTTCCGGAATTTTCCGGGCGGCGTTTTTTGTGGCTTGCAAGCGCTTCCCCAGCAGCAGCTTGTAGGAAAATTTAAACACACGCTTATTTGCCGTCTGCATTATTTTTGTACATTTGTGGATGTAAACCAATCTTGTATGTGTATGATGAACGTACGTGTCTTATGTTTCCTGATATGTGTCTGCGGGCTGTTCTCGTGCAGCTCCATACAGACGTTCTCTTTCGAGCAGCTGTGTCCGGCGAAAGTCACCCTGCCTGTACAGGTGCAGACGGTTGCCGTGGTAAACAATATGCCTGTAATTCCCAAAGCGAAAAACAATCTGGCAACTTTGGGCACATTTGACGGCAGCGGAAAACTTTCTACCGAAGCCCTGGCCGATGTGCTTGCCGATGCCAAATATTTTGACCAGGTGATTATATGCGATTCGGCCTTGAATGACTTGCGGGCGGAGGGAAACGGCTACCGTCCCCTTACGCACGACGAAGTGAAGAAGCTGGCCGCTGATTTGGGCGTTGACGTAATCTTTTCGCTCGACAGGGTCTTTATTTCCAATGAAAAGAAGCTGGTTGAATATCCCGGGATGTTTGAATCCTGGCCCGTTGTCCGTACAAGGGTGACTTCTGTGTTGCATGTCTATTCTCCTGTCAGGGAGAAGCCTTTGTATGCGGTGGTTTCGGCAGACAGTGTCGAATGGAATCTGAATGATGTTCCGTCGGACATAAGGATGATCACTGAGATGGCCCGTTTTTCGGCTGCAGCGATGGGGCGGGAACTGGTGCCGTACTGGACTCCGGCCGAACGCATCTATTATGCGGGGGGATGCGTAGAGATGCGGGACGCTGCCATATCTGTGAACGAAGGCGACTGGCGGGGAGCGTACAGCTTGTGGAAGCAGCTGTACGACGGACGCAAGTCGGGAAATATGAAGGCACATGCTGCATTGAACCTGTCTTTGGCTGCAGAAATGGAGGGGAGGCTGGATGAGGCGAAAGATTGGCTTGACAAGGCAAAACCTTATATCAAAGACGGTTCGGAAGAAGATATGGTATGGAAGTTCAATTCCTTGCAATTGTCGAAGCGGGCAACGGATTTTCTGCATCTGCACTCCCAGATGAGCCGTTTTGAAAACAATTAATGCGAATAATTCTTGTGTAAGTCATTTTTTTTGTACATTTGAGGTATGAAAAAATTAAGGACTTATGGAACTGAGCGAACAATCATATTCTGCATTGGCTGCAGCTTTTCGTGAGGCAGTGTCCGGATATGCCGGGGGAGATGAAAACTCGGCCGTTACGGATATCCACGTGCAGCCTAATTCAGACAGCGGCGAACTGCTTGTTTTCAATGACGATGAGGAAGAACTGGCGCGGGCCATCATCGAGGAATGGGTGAATTATGAATCGGATGATTTTTACGACGTGGTGGAGCCGGTGCTGAAAAAAGTTCTGACAGCTTTGAAAGACGAAGGAGTGTTTGAGCATTTGTCGTTGTTGAAGCCCTATTCGTTTGTGCTTGTCGACGACGAGAAAGAAACGGTGTGCGAACTCCTGCTGCTTGATGATGACACTTTGCTGCTTGATGGGGAGTTGTTGAAAGGGCTTGACGAAGAGCTTGACGCATTTTTGAAAGATTTGCTTGAAAAATAACTTTTTATTGGCTTTGTCTTTATGGGGGAGCGCATCATATTCCGTCGGAATGAGAAACTTCAGTGCGTCAATCCGCACTGGAGGGGGAATCCGAATGTGAACGGGAAATTCTTCAACCGTCAGCACAGGTGGAGGCCGGGGGTAGGAAGTGTTCTGAAATGGCGGCTCTCTCCCAATCCCCAGCGCAAGGAGAAACGGACAGTCAAATGGAATCCGAAGGTGCATTACCTGCGCTCGTTGGACGCTGTTGTCGGAAATTCCCTGATCTGGCTGGGGCACAATTCGTTTTTTCTCCAGTTGGGAGGCAAACGCTTCATGATTGATCCGGTTTATGGAAGCATACCGTTCGTCAAGCGGCGGAGCCAGTTTCCTGCCAATCCTTCAATTTTCCGGAACATTGACTATCTTCTTATCAGCCACGACCATTTTGATCATCTCGACAAGCCGAGCGTGGAGCGTCTGGTCAAAGATAATCCGCAGATGAAGCTGTTTTGCGGTTTGAATACGGGCACGCTTATACAAGGCTGGTTCCCTGAGCTGCAGACCATTGAGGCCGGATGGTACGAGCAGTATGCCGACGGCGATTTGCGCCTGACTTTCCTTCCTGCCCAGCACTGGAGCAAGCGGGGTGTGAACGACGGCGGTATCCGTCTGTGGGGATCATTTATGATTCAGGCCGATGGCATTACCATATATAACAGCGGCGATACGGGATATGCGGCTCATTTCAGCGAACTTCCCGGGCTTTTCCCTCATATTGACTATTGCATGATAGGCATAGGCGCCTATAAGCCGCGCTGGTTTATGAAGCCCAACCACATTTCTCCTTACGATGCGCTGACAGCTTCGGAAGAAATGCATGCGCGCGTTACCATTCCGATGCACTATGGCACGTTCGATCTGTCTGATGAACCGCTGTTCGATCCTCCGCATGTGTTTGCGGATGAGGCGAAAAAGCGTGGTATAAACGTAATTATTCCGGAGTTGGGCGAAATAGTCAAGCTGCAGCGTCTGCGCTGAATGCTTATTGGCCCGAAAAACATCCTTGAAAACAATTCTCAAGCCGAGGCAGAGCAAAATTGAAACAGGCTCTGAATGATATTATCAGAAACACAGATTAACGCAGATTCAAAGCAGATAATTAGCGCAATCATCTGCGAAAATCCGCGTTAATCTGCGTTTCAGAACAGACAGATTTTGCATAAACTAATTCTTGACATCTACTTGTTGTCATTGGCCTGTTTGCAAGAATATCCGTGCTTTGCTTTCCTTTTTTCAGACTTCCGTTTGAGAGTCTGAGTAGGCTGGAAGAGCGGAACAGCCGGAACCTCTGTTAATATTCCTTATGATAAGATTTGAAATGTTTTTTTATCATTGACGAATTATTGAAAGCTAAATTCGCCTCCAGGCATATCTGAAAGCATGTTATGAACAATTTTTATATGTTTCTTGCATGATTTTTATTAAATTATGCGATGTTAGTTTAATATATTTGCAAGCGTTGGTATGAATATTTGTTGCCGTTTGCAAATGAATGTTCGGCCATGTGAGAGAATTATTATCCTTAATTTAAAACTGAGAAAAACAATGAAATCAGATTCATTAAGACAAAACCCTAAATGGGTGGCGTGGATGGCATGCACGGGTTTCATGGCTCTTTCTCCTTTTGCGGTTTCGGCGGCCGGCTCTGTTGCGGAGGTTCAGGCTGTCCAGCAGCAGCAGACTATTAAAGGTATAGTTGTTGATACGAATGGAGAGGGCATTATCGGTGCAAGTGTGGTTGTGGAAGGTACCACAATCGGAGTTATTACAGATTTCGACGGCAGGTTCTCCCTGCAGGTTCCCAAGGGCGGGAAAATCAAAATCTCTTTTATCGGTTATAAGGACCAGGTCATCACCCAATACAGTCCGGGAAAGGAACTGCATGTGGTGCTTGAAGACGATTCCCAGATGCTGGGCGAAGTAGAGGTTGTGGCTTACGGCGCGCAGAAAAAGGTGACGATTACGGGTGCCATTTCTTCCATGAAGGGTGACGATTTGCTGAAGACTCCTGCCGGTTCACTTTCGAATGTGCTTTCAGGTCAGGTGACAGGTATTTCTTCGGTCCAGTATTCCGGTGAGCCGGGTGCCGATGATGCGGACTTGTATGTGCGCGGTATCGCTACATGGAACAATGCGGCTCCGTTGATCCAGGTGGACGGTGTGGAACGTGAGTTCTCGCAGATCGACCCGAACGAAGTGGAGAGCATCACCGTGCTGAAGGATGCTTCGGCTACCGCCGTGTTTGGTGTGCGCGGTGCGAACGGTGTTATCCTTATCACCACCAAACGCGGTAAGGAAGGAAAGGCGAAGATTTCGTTCTCCACTTCTGCCGGAGTCAACTTGCGGACCCGCCAGTTGGATTTCGCGAACTCTTACCAGTATGCTTCCTATTACAATGACATGATGGTGAATGACGGCGGTGTGCCTACGTTTACAGAGGAACAGCTCATCAAGTTCCGCGACCATACCGACCCCATCCTGTATCCGGACATCAACTGGATAGACTACTGTATGAACAAGGCGTCTTTCCAGTCGCAGCACAACGTGAACATCTCCGGAGGTACCGACCGTATGCGTTACTTCGTTTCTGCCGGTATGTTTACCCAGGACGGTATGTTCAAGCAGCTTGCCGCAACGGATGACTTCAACTTCAACTACAAGCGTTACAACTACCGTGCGAACCTCGACTTTGACGTTTCGAAGTCCACGCTGGTTTCAGTCAACATCGGCGGACGTATCGAGTCGAAGCGTACGCCGGAATCGGTGGGAAGCCAGGACGAATTGTTCCGCCAGCTGTATTGGGCCGTTCCGTTTGCCGGAGCCGGCATCGTGGACGGAAAGCATGTCCTTTCCAATCCGGACTATCTGCCTTTCACCGGTGCGGACGGTCTGAACGTTTACTACGGCAAGGGTGCGCGAATGCTGACAACGAACGTGCTGAATGTCGACCTGATGCTGGACCAGAAACTCGACTTCATCACCAAGGGGCTTTCGCTTAAGATTAAAGGTTCGTATAACTCGAGCTACTGGACAGAGAAGAAGTCAAGCTCTTCAAAGGCATACTATTATCCTGTACTCAATGAAGACGGTTCGATCGGTTACCGTAAGGAAGGTACCGATTCTCAGCTTTCATATGGCATGAACAGCACCGGAAAAGCCCGCGACTGGTATATGGAAGCTTCATTGAACTACAACCGTCAGTTCGGCGATCATAGCGTAGGAGCTTTGCTGCTCTACAACCAGTCGAAGCGTTACTATCCGGGCGGAACTTACGATGATATTCCTTCGGCGTATGTAGGTTTTGTGGGCCGTGTCACATACGACTACAAGACCCGCTACATGGCAGAGTTCAATGCCGGCTACAACGGTTCCGAAAACTTCGCCCCGGGCAAGCGTTACGGATTCTTCCCTGCCGGTTCTATCGGATGGGTGCTCAGTGAAGAGAATTTTTTCAAGCCGATCAAGAAATATGTGAACTACGTGAAGCTGCGTGCATCAGTCGGTATGGTAGGTAATGACAACAACGGAAACAACCGTTTCCTCTATCTGCCGGACGCATACGTGCTGGGCGGCGACGGATATAATTTCGGTATGGCGGGAAGCAACCAGCCGGGCGCGTATGAATCGACAAAATCGAATCCGGACGTGACGTGGGAAAAAGCTGTGAAGCAGAATTATGGTGTAGACTTGTTTGTTTTCAATGAAAAATTAGGTATTAGTTTTGATTATTTTAAGGAGAAACGTCGCGATATTCTCAGCCAGCCGACTTACATGCCGGGCATTTTGGGTATGACCCTGCCTATCATGAACGTCGGAAAGACAGAAAACCACGGTTATGAAATCCAGTTGAAATGGAACGACAAGATAGGTGACGAGTTCCGTTACTGGGCGAACTTCAATCTCTCGTTCGCGCGCAACAAAATCGTTTACATGAACGAGGTGAAGCAGAACGAGGAATGGATGTATGAAACCGGGCGTACCATCGGCTCGCGTTCCATCTATAAGTTCTGGGGCTTCTATGACGAAACGGCTGATGCGAGATACCGGTCTGAATTCGGTATTCCTATCGCCGACCATGGTCTGACGCTGAAACCGGGTGATGCCGTGTTTGTCGACCTGAATAAAGACGGTGTGATCGACGGTGACGATGCCAGCCGCGACCTCAGCTTTACCGATACGCCGGAATATACCGCCGGTCTGAATATCGGCTTCAGCTGGAAGGGATGGGACGTGACCGCGCAGTTTACCGGCGCATGGAACGTAGACCGTCTGCTTTCGGAATTCAGACAGCCTTTGGGCGATACGCAGAACAAGGGACTTCTGCTCTATCAGTACGAGAACACTTGGCGTTCTTCTGAAGATACTTATACGGCGAAATTCCCGCGTATATCTGCAACTGCTCAGGCAAATAACTACCGTCAGTGCGACCTGTATCTGTGCAATGCCAGCTACCTCCGTCTGAAGAGTCTTGAAGTGGGCTACAATTTCGACATGCCTTTCATGAAGAAAATCGGAATGAACCAGTTCCGCCTTTATGCAAGCGCATACAATCTGTTTACAATCAGCAGTTTCATGTGGGGTGACCCGGAATCGCGTCAGAGCGACCGTCCGAACTATCCGCTGACTCGCGTGATTAATATTGGTTTAAAAGTTGGATTCTAAAATCTTAATCTATGAAACATATAGGAAAATGGTTGATGATGGCATCCCTCGGCTCCGTAGTGGCTACGTCGTGTGTGGATGAAATCAAGTTCGGCGACAGCTTTTTGGAAAAGGCGCCGAGTGTGGCCGTTACGCAGGATTCTATCTTCGGCAAGGCGGAATATGCCCGCCGCTTCCTGTGGGACACTTATTCGAAACTGTATTACGGAATACCGACATACTGGAACGATGTGGACGGAAAGATGAACCAGGGCATGTTTGAAGCCTTGTCCGACTGTTTCCACAGCCATAACTCGTGGGACGGGCTGAACCGTCACTACTATTCCGGAACCTATACGGCTGTAACGGAAGACAATACGTCGGAAACCCGTTTCGGATTTACGAAAGAGGAAACCTGGCAGGCAATCCGTTCAGCGTGGATATTCATTGAGAATGTAGACCGTGTGCCCGATATGGAGGCTGACGAGAAGGAACGGCTGAAAGCGGAAGCCAAAGTGATTATAGCCGCACGCTATTTCGACATGTTCCGTCATTTTGGCGGACTGCCTATTGTGGAAGGTTCGTTTGAAGCCGAAAACGATTATCAGGTGCCGCGCGGTACGGTGGACGAAACCGTGAAGTTCATGACCCGGCTCTGCGATGAGGCGGCTGGGGTGCTTCCGTGGGATTTGACCGCCGACGGCGAATCGAACTGGCAGGGGCGTATGACTCAGGCGAGTGCAATGGGCTTGAAATGCAAGATCCTGCTCTTTGCGGCAAGTCCGCTGTTCAATGATTCGCAGCCGTATTGTACGGCAGAACCGCAGGAAGCTGTCACCAATCACATGGTTTGGTATGGCGGCTACAAGCCGGAACTGTGGACGGAATGTCTGGATGCCTGTGAGGATTTCTTTGAAACATTGGCTTCAAAAGGACATTACGAACTGATGAAGTCTGCAAAGACTGACTGCCAGAGCTACCGTGAAGCTTTCCGCCATGCATACCTGACTTCACAGGACAATATGGAGTTGCTGATCACCACACGCTACATCGGCAAGTTCAATAGCTGGGATGCCTGGAAATATTATTGGGTTGACGGCAACGGACCTGTCATCAACGGATGTAATACGCCGACGCTGGAGTATATGGAAATGTTCCCGATGAGTGACGGTACTCCGTTCGATTTCTACAAGGCGGTGAATGAAAACACAATGTTCTTCAAGGATAACGACAACAACCAGCCCACGCGCGACCCGCGTCTGTATGAAACCATTCTGGTGAACGGCGCTACGTACAGCGGCCGTCAGGTAGAGCTTTGGGACGGCGGACGCGAGAATGCCAACAGCACACATACCGAAACAGGCATGTACGCTACGGGATTCGGGCTTTACAAATTCTATCTGGAAGGAGCGAACAGTCTTGCCAACACTTATCCGCAATGGCCTTACCTGCGTCTGGCTGAAATGTATCTGATTTATGCCGAAGCGTTGCTGAAAGCCGACAGGACAGACGATGCCATCGCTCAGGTGAATATAATCCGCGACCGTGTCGGCCTGAAAGGATTGAGAGAGAGCGGTGTAGACGTAAGTTCTTCTGACAAGGTGCTCGAAGCTATTCTGAACGAGCGTGCCTGCGAACTCGGACTGGAAGACGTGCGTTTCTTTGATATGATCCGCTACAAGCGTGCCGATTTGTTCCAGCGTCCGCTGCACGGTCTGCTGATACAGCGTGCCGATGGCGGAACAGGCTCATGGTCGGACAAGCCGGAAGCTTCAAGAGGTCCGAAACCTACCCAGTTTACTTACACATCTTTCCAGCTCTCCAACTCAGGACGTTCTTGGTGGAACGGATTCGATCCGAAATGGTATCTTGCCGCTTTCCCGGTAAGCGAAGTGAACAAGGGTTATGGTCTGGTTCAGAATCCGGGCTGGTAATGCTTATTCTTTAAATTTTAAAACAGAAAACGATGAAGAAAAAAATATTGACTTTGACTATGCTTGCGTGTATGGGTATGCACGCGATGGCTCAGGAAAAGGTTGACGTGACCGGGGTGGTGTTCGACCGGTCGGGAAATCCTGTGTCGGGAGCTGCCGTGACTGTAGTCGGAGAGCCTGAATCGATGGTTTCTACAGATGCTACCGGCAAGTTCGTCATTCCTGCAATAAAGGATGCGAAACTTCAGATTCTTACTCCGTACGATGCGGTGAAGACCGTGGATGTGGAGGTCGGAAAGAGCATGACGATTGTCATGGATCTGGCTTCGGAGAAGGTGAACTACGGCTTCGGACTGAACCAGACATACGGTGAGTCCACCGGTTCTGCTTCGGTGGTTTACAGCGACAAGATTGACAACCGCTCTTCCTATACATTGGGCAATTCGATGTACGGCAATGTGGCAGGTCTGACGAACATGCAGACTACCGGAGTGATGTGGGAGCAGATTCCCTCGATGTTCATCCGCGGACAGAAGTCGCTGAACGGAAACAACGGAATCCTTGTAGTGGTTGACGGACTGGAGCGTGACAACGCCTACAATGTGCTGCGCTACCTGTCGCCCGAAGAAGTTGAATCGGTTACGGTGCTGCGTGATGCCGCTGCCATCGCCCTCTATGGCTACAAGGGTATCAACGGTGTGCTCAACATTGTGACCAAGCGAGGCAAATACAAATCCCGCGACATCACTTTCTCTTATGATCATGGATTCACTTATCAGAACCGTATCCCGGAAATGGCCGATGCCTATACCTATGCGATGGCCATGAACGAGGCACGGGCAAACGACGGGCTTTCTGCACGCTATACGCAGAACGAACTGGATGCCTTCAAGAGCGGACAATATCCTTACTACTATCCGAATGTCAACTGGTGGGACGAGGTTTACCGTGACAGGGGCAAGTCGGACATCGCTACGCTGACTTTCCGCGGCGGTTCTTCCAAGCTGCGCTACTTCACGATGCTTAACCTGCAGAACGGACGCGGTTTCTATGCCAACACCAATTCTCCTGAAGGATTTTCTACACAGGAAAAGTATTCGAAAGCCAACTTGAGAAGCAACCTGGACATTGACGTTACTTCGACTACCAAACTGCAGGTGAACATCATGGGAACCTTGAACGAGTTCAGCCGTCCGGGATTGGGCAGCGACGACTTGATAGGCAAACTGTATACCACTCCTTCCGCCGCTTTCCCTATCCGCACGGAAGACGGACTGTGGGGAGGTAACGCCACCTGGAGCGGTACTTCCAACCCGGTAGCGCTGGTGCAGGGACGGGGCTATTCGAAAGGCCATACACTCGGCTTGTGGGCAGACATGACCTTGCGTCAGGATTTGTCGGCCATTACCGAAGGGCTGGGCGCGTCTTTCCGCATGGGCTATGACAAGGTGGCTTCTTATTGGGAAGACCATACGATGTCATACCGTTATGGAAGCACGTCGGTGACGGGATGGACTGACGGCAAACCGAGTTCGTTCAATGAGTTTACGGGCGGTGAAGATACGGAAATGGCAGGCGGAAGCAAGCTGGACTGGCAGTACCGTTCGTTCAACTTCATGGCGAATGTGGACTGGCAGCGTCAGTTCGGCGACCACAAGGTCTATACGACATTGATGTATACCTATAAGTATGACAACAACGTAAACATCAATTCTACACTGTATCACTGCAACTGGTCGTGGTATACCCATTACGGATTCAAGAACCGCTATTTCCTTGATTTCGCTTTGGTAGCTTCGGCTTCCAACCTGCTTGAAACCGGCAACCAGTGGCATGTGTCGCCTACCGTAGGTCTGGCATGGAACATCACGAATGAAAGTTTCATGAAAGACGTTTCGTGGATCAACTTCCTGAAACTGCGCGGTTCGTTCGGCATCATCAATACGGACAACATTCCGTACAACGGCTACTGGTATACACAGATGGTGGGCGGCAGCGGCTATCCCATTCAGGATAACTTCAGCAACAGCGGAAGCCCTTATACGGAAGGGCAGCTTCCTTCGTTGGGCGGAACCACTGAAAAGGGATATAAGTATAATATCGGTGTGGACGCCACGCTGTTCGGCGGTCTGACGCTGATGGTGGACGGGTTCTATGAAAGACGGCAGGACATCTGGGTTACTACGGGCGGCAAATATTCGTCGGTGCTGGGAGCTACTCCCGCTTACGAGAATGCCGGAATCGTGGATACGAAAGGCGTTGAAATCGGCCTTGACTATATGAAGAAGTTCGGCGACTTCCGACTGAATCTCGGCGGTACGTTCAGCTTCACGAAGAACATCATCAAGGAACAGCTGGAAGAAACCAAGGCATACGATTACCTGTACAGCACAGGCAAGCCGGTGGGACAGATCTTCGGCTATCAGGCTATCGGTTATTTCGTTGACCAGGCTGATATCGACTACAGTCCCGAACAGCGTTTCGGTGAAGTGAAGCCTGGTGACATCAAATACAAGGACCAGAACAACGACGGTTTCATTGACGAGTTCGACCAGGTGGCTTTGGGCTACAATTCGAGCGTGCCCGAAATCTATTACGGCTTCAATGTCGGACTGGAATGGAAGGGCATCGGTGTCAATGCGTTCTTCCAGGGACTGGGACACTATACTTCGTGGACAACGTTGAGCGGACTTTACCGTCCGCTGACTGACGGAAACGCCATTTCGAACTATTACTATGCCAACCGCTGGACTCCGGAGAATCCGACAGCACGCTACCCGCGTCTGACTACACAGACTGTGCAGAACAACACGCAGAGCAGTTCTGTATGGCTTGAAAACGGTTCGTTCCTGAAATTGCGCAATATGGAAATCTATTACAAGCTTCCGTATTCGCTCATCAGCAAATGGCATCTGAACACGGCGAAGGTGTATGTGAGAGGTGTCGACCTGTTCTGCTGGGACCATATCAATGAAATCGATCCCGCGTCATTGGGCAACGGAATACCTACCACGCGCTCCATCAATGTGGGTCTGTCTGTAGGATTCTGATTATTAAAAGGTAAAAGAAAAGACTATGAAACAGAAAAGAATATTATTCGGGTTGGCTTGTATGTCGCTGATGGTTTCGTGTGCCGACTTGGACTATCACGAATATACGACATACGACAAGAACTATGTGTTTACCGACTTCGACCGTACGGCAGGTGTTGTGACCGACATCTACAGCTTTCTGGATTCGGATATTCCCACCGACGGTTCTCTCTGTTCCGCCTGCGATGAGTCGGAATATGCGTGGAGCTGGTCGTCCGTGTTCGGATATACCGACGGACGCTGGAGTCCGTCGAACCCTTACAGCCGCTGGGACTTTGCAGGCATCCGCAGGGCAAACTTCTTTTTGACGGAATATGTGAACGCGGACTTCTCGGAACTGAAGTATGACAAGGATTACGAGGCAGAGATGAAACGCTTCAACCGCTATCCGTATGAAGTGCGTTTCCTGCGCGCCTATTTCTATTTCAATCTGGCGCGTGCCTACGGTGATGTGCCTTTGATTACCAAAGTGCTTACGGAAGACGAGGCGAATCAGGTGACCCGCACTCCGGTGGCCGAAGTGTTTGATTTCATTGTGAAAGAATGCGATGCGATACTTGAGGCAGACCAGCTTCCTGTGAGATATTCGGATCTGGTGGGAGATGCTGCCAACGGTTCGAGCACCGACGGAGGCCGTGTAACCAAGCAGGCTGTTATGGCTCTGAAAGCGCGCACGCTGCTTTATTGGGCAAGCCCGCTCTTTAACAAGGAAAACAATTCGGACTTGTGGAGGCAGGCGGCTCAGGCCAACAAGGATGTCATCGATTTCTGCACAGCCAACGGAATCTCTTTGGGCAAGTATTCAGAAATCTGGGGAACCAACAATTGGCAGGCTGGCGAGATGATTTTTGTTCGCCGCGTGGGGGATATGAACTGGCCGGAAACAACCAATTTCCCTGTGGGTATGGAGAACGGAAATTCCGGAAACTGTCCGACGCAGACGCTGATTGACGCATACGAGATGCAGGCTACGGGACTTGCGTGGGATGAGCCGGGAAGCGGCTATGACCAGACAGACCCGTATGCGGGCCGTGATCCCCGTCTGGCAATGACAATTGCCGTGAACGGTGACAAATGGCCGGATACGAATCCGAATCCGCTGGAAACTTATCAGGGCGGACGCAACGGGCTTCCTCTGGCTGGAGCTACTCCCACGGGATATTATCTGAAGAAGTATCTGGACAAAACCATTGACATCAGTACATCCACGGGAAGCGGTTCTACGCGCCACAACTGGGTGACATACCGTTTGGGCGAGTTCTACTTGAACTATGCGGAAGCTGTGTTTAATTACCTGGGTTCTGCCGATGCGACAGATGGGACATTTACCATGTCGGCAGTAGATGCTGTCAATGTAGTGCGCAGCCGTTCGGATGTAAATATGCCGGGCTTCCCGACAGGCTTGAGCAACGACGAGTTTACCGAAAAGTACCGTCGCGAGCGTATGGTTGAACTGGCATTCGAGGGACACCGTTTCTGGGATGTACGCCGCTGGAAGGATGGAGCATCGCAGAGAAGCATCATTGAAATGCAGATTACGAAGAATGGCGACAGATATACATATAACCGTGTGCCGAAACCGCGCTACTGGGACGACAAGATGTATCTGTTCCCGATTCCGGACAGCGAAATCCGCAAAAACCCGAATCTGACCCAGAATCCGGGATGGTGATTTGAATTTGGTTTAAACATTATTTAAACGTATTGTAATATGAAACTGAAATATATGATTGCGGCTTTTGCATTGGCTTGTTTCGGAACAGGCTGTGACGATAAGCTGGAAACATTTGAAGTGCAGGGGTACACGGGTGCTCCTGCGCCCATCGAGACTTCGGCCATTACTTCGGAGGCTTTGCCGGGACAGATAAAGCTGAAGTGGACGAAACCGTCTGAAGACGCGTATGCGTATCTGAAAATATGGTACACAGACCCTTTGCTTGATGAAACGGTTTACAAGATTTCTTCATTGGAAACGGACAGTATGCTGATTGACGACACACGTGCCCGTTTCGGTGAATATGAATTCTTCTTCCAGACATTCAACGCGAACAATGAGGGAAGCGAAGTGACTTCGTTCAAGGCTGTGTCGGGTAAAGCTCCGATAGTGATTACAGAAAAAGCTCGTACGGAAGTGAAGCTGGACGCAAGCCAGTTGTATACAGATGCACCGGAACTGACAGAGGGACCGATTGAAAACTTAGTGAATGGAAATACGAACGATTTTTTTCATGGAAACTGGCATAATCCGGATCCGCTTCCTCACTATATTCAGGTAAACTTTAATGAAGAGCATCAGGTGTTTGCCGTTGAGTGGTGGAATCGTGCTTCTGGAGGTAGTGGAGAAGGATTTCCTACAGTCGTTGAACTGCAAATCAGCAATGATGGTAGTGAATGGGAAACGGTGACTACATTAAGCGGGTTCGAATCGACATGGGGCTCACATATAGTTAGCGATTATGTGGATGCTGGAAAACCGTTCACCCATCTTCGCTATTATGTAACTGCCGTTACGAATAATGCGGGTTATTTCCACATGGCTGAATTCAAGTTCTACGATGTTGAATTAGAAGTTTATGATCCTGAAACAGTTGAATTAGATTAAAAGCATATGAAAAAAATGACTACTATAGCTAAATGGATGTTTCCCTTTGTAGCCGGGGCGTGCATTGCTACCGGGTGCAGCGATGAGGATAACAGATACAATACAGATTATCAGTGGCTGGCTATAAAAGAGGCGAGGGATGCCTGGGATGGCTCTTCCTGCAATAAGAAGATTGTGCTTGAAGAAGAGCAGACCAGTGATACCGTAATTTATATCTCTGCTTCGCTTTATCAGAATCAGCCGGCTCCGGCTGACTGTACGGTTGATATTGTTGTAGCGGCCGATTCTTTGCAAAAGGCAATCGAACTGTCTGCTACGGAAAATACTGCTTATCAGGTATATAAAGATGCCCTTCTGATGGATGAGTCGTATTATGATTTGTCTGCAAACCAGATTACGATGAAAGCCGGTGCTACGGTTTCAGATTCCGTGGCAATCACAATTCATCGTGGCGCTTTGTTGAGAGATCCGATCAGGGCGGAGAATGAAAATGCCATCTTTGTACTTCCGCTCCAGATTGTCAACTCTTCTTCTCTGGTAATCAATGATGTGGTCAATACGTTGATGCTGATGTTCCAGCTTCCGCAGCTCGACCCGACACAGCCTGACATGACAGACCCGAAGCAGGAAATCGACGGCATGTCGCTGGTATGGAATGACGAGTTCAATGGTACGGGTGCTCCTGACCCGGCTAAATGGGGACTGGAGGAAGGTTTCAAGCGGAATCAGGAACTGCAGTGGTACAAGAAGGAAGGCAACGCCGAAATGGACGGAAACGGCAACATGGTGTTCATTGCCAAGAGAGAGCGTGTGGCAAATCCGGACTATGAAGCCGGCAGCAGTGACTGGAAGAAAAACCGTCAGTATGCTGAGTATACTTCTGCCAGCATGAACTCAAGCGGTAAGTTTGAGTTTAAATACGGACGTCTGCTTGTCCGTGCCAAAATCCCGACCGATTTGGGTGCATGGCCGGCTATCTGGACTTGCGGCAACTGGTGGGAATGGCCGTTGAACGGTGAAATCGATCTTCTGGAATATTATCTTGTGGATGGAAAACCAAGTCTTCATGCCAATTTCTGCTGGGGCTCTGACACACGTTGGAGCGGGAAGTGGCAGTCTTACAACCGTCCGTTGGAAGAATTTACAGCTAAAGATCCTCAATGGGCTGAAAAGTATCATATCTGGCGGATGGACTGGGACGAAGAGTATCTGCGCCTGTATATCGATGATGAGCTGATGAATGAGATTGCACTCAGTCAGACTGTGAATGGAAGTGGAGGTGACGGCAGTCTGGAAGGAGCTAATCAGAATCCGTTCTCAAACGATTACGAAGGTTTCGGTGCCTATGTTTGGCTGAATCTTGCTGTAGGTTCTAACGGCGGCGATCCTTCAGATTCAGAGTTCCCGATGAAGTATTATGTGGATTATGTCCGCGTTTATCAATAATAGGGGATAGATTTGCAGAAGCCCGTTCAGGTTTGTTCTGTGACATCCATTGTTTCTTCAATTGTTTGTTGTTGAAAAAGGGGCAGATGAATCTGGACGGGCTTTTTGTTTTCAGTCGGTTTTCTACTATAAAATAGCGTTTTGAATATGGGTTATTGGAAAGTTTTTTTATTCTTGTTACTTTTTCCATTAGCGGCGTGTAACGATGACGACAGAATAGCTCTGCCGATAGCAGAAGAATACAACTGTTCTTTGAACAGCAGTCTGAATGTCGGCGATTTTCATACTATCCGTTCCCAGGAAGAGCTGCTGGAGTTTGTGTCTGAGTCTGATGCATCGGTAAACGGGCTTCTTGACATCGATTTCTCTGCCTACACGCTTTTGTTGGGAAAAGAGAGTTCTCGTAATGTTCCGGAATGCAGCTATGCATTCTATCAGGAAGGAGGAACGTATCATCTGGATGTGGAGATTCGTCCAACCCTGGCTCCGGCCGCTACGGTCTTCGAGTACGGAGTACTGGTTGAAAAACTTCCGCAAAATGCGCAGGTGATTTGTTCCGTTACGAAGAAATGATTTACTTTGTCAGATATAGAAAAAAGAATATTTGCATGAAAAAATTAATGGGGCTGTTATTGTCTTTCTGTGCCGTTGCATCTTTTGCGCAGAAAGACTACAAACTGGTTTGGAGTGACGAGTTCAATGCCGACGGCAGGCTCGACACTTGTGTGTGGAACTATGAAAACGGCTTTGCCCGGAATCACGAACTGCAGTGGTACCAGCCGGACAACGCTTATTGCAGGGACGGGCTGCTGGTGATTGAAGCACGGAAGGAGAAGCGTCCCAATCCGTGGTACAGGAAGGGGAGTACGGACTGGCGTACGTCGCGCGACTCGATTGAATGCACTTCTTCTTCGGTCAACACCTCGGGGAAGAAAGAGTTTATGTACGGACGTTTTGTCGTGCGTGCCCGTATTCCTGTCGGAAAAGGCGCATGGCCGGCCATCTGGACATTGGGCAATGCGATGGAATGGCCGTCAAACGGTGAGATTGACATCATGGAGTTTTACCGCAAGCAGGGCGTTCCGCACATTCTGGCAAACGCTGCATGGGGAACGGATCAGCGTTATGTTGCTAAATGGAACAGCAAGGCGGTTCCTTTCGCCCATTTTCTGGAGAAGGATCCCGATTGGGCTTCAGAGTTCCATATCTGGAGAATGGACTGGGATGAGGAGGCCATCCGCCTTTATCTTGACGACGAGCTGCTCAATGAAATCTTGCTGAAGGATACGTTCAACGGGAAACTGGGCGAAGGTAAGAATCCGTTTATGCAGCCTCATTATGTGCTGCTGAACCTGGCGGTAGGCGGCGACAACGGCGGAGAAGTTTCGGATGAGGCTTATCCGATGCGTTATGAAATTGATTATGTGAGGGTGTATCAATAGAAATTATTAAGTAAGCGTGCAAAATCAAATGATATTATCAGAAACACGGATTTTCGCAGATTAACGCAGATAATCAGTGCAATCATCTGCGAAAATCCGCGTTGATCTGCGTTTCAGAACAGACAGATCTTGTATAAACAAATTCTCAACATCTACTTATTAACCATGAAAAAGACAACTTTATTGGCGTGGGCAATGTGTCTTGTTGCCCTGGCGTTTTCTTCGTGTTCGGGACAGAAGGAAGCGGGAGAGATTCGTCCCGGAGAGATATGGCCGGATGATAAGGGCGTGCATGTAAACGCGCATGGAGGAGGAATCCTTTATCATGACGGCACTTTTTATTGGTATGGCGAAAACAAGTCGGACACGACAAGCGCGGCGATGGTAGGCATCATGTGTTATTCGTCGAAGAACCTGACCGACTGGAAAAATGAGGGAGCCGTGCTGCCTGTGGTCACCGGCGATGAAACCAGCGATATCGCCCAAGGGTGCGTGATGGAACGTCCGAAGGTGATTTATAACGAAAAGACCGGGAAATTTGTCATGTGGTTCCATCTGGAGCTGAAAGGGAAGGGGTATGCGGCCGCCCGTTCGGCTGTAGCTGTTGCCGACAGCCCGACAGGACCTTTCAAGTATCTCCGTTCGGGACGTATCAATCCGGGAAAACTTCCCTTCGACATGACGGAAGAGCAGCGCGCGGTATTCGATACGCTGGATGTGGAGAAATATAAGGCATGGTGGACTCCCACGTGGTACGATGCCATAGCCAAGGGACTTTTCGTGAAGCGTGACCTGGAGGGGGGACAGATGGCGCGCGACATGCAGTTGTTCGTCGACGACGACGGAAAGGCCTACCACATCTATTCTTCGGAAGACAACCTGACCCTGCACATCGCCGAGCTGAGCGACGACTATTTGAGCCATACGGGAAAATATATACGCATCGCTCCCGCGGGGCATAATGAAGCTCCGGCAATATTTAAAAAAGACGGGACATATTGGATGATCACTTCCGGCTGTACGGGATGGGAGCCTAATGAAGCGCGCATGTTTTCCGCTCCGAGCATCTGGGGGCCTTGGACGCAGCATCCTAATCCATGTATGGGCGATGATGCGGACCTCACATTCCACGGACAGAGCACATACGTGCTTCCGATTCCCGGAAAGAAAGATGCTTTCATGTTTATGGCCGACAACTGGCGTCCGGAACATCCGAGCGATGCACGGTATATCTGGCTTCCGATTCTTTTCCGCGACGGAACGCCGGTAATCAAGTGGTTTGACAGCTGGACCTTGGATGATTTTTCTAATGGAAAGCTGGAGGAAAAGAATCTGATTCCGACGGATTCCATCCTGCTGAGCGACCCGTGCATTCTGCCCGACCGCAAGACGGCAACTTATTACATGACCGGTACGGGAGGCAAAATGTGGAAGAGCAAGGAACTGAAGCTGTGGGAAGGGCCGTTTGATGTGGTTCGGATTGACACTGCTTCGTGGATGGGGGCGGATCCGATGATCTGGGCTGCCGAACTTCATGCGTATAAAGGCAAGTATTATTATTTCGCCACTTTCACCAATCCTGCCATAAAGATTGATACGGTTGGAGGAACGCCGGTTGAACGCCGTGCAAGCCATGTGCTTGTGAGCGACCGTCCTTACGGGCCTTACGGGCCGATGGAGGATCCGGTTTATCTGCCTGCCGGAAAGTCTACGCTCGACGGAACATTCTGGGTGGACAAGGACGGAAAGCCTTATATGGTTTACTGCCACGAATGGTTGCAGAACAACAACGGAACCATTGAGAAAATCGAACTGAAGCCGGATCTGAGCGGATCGGTTGGCGAAGGCAAGCTTCTGTTCCGGGCAAGCGATTCGCCCTGGAGCCGTGAGGCGACCGCCGACGGCAGTGTCAGACCGAACCGGGTGACAGACGGGCCTTATCTGTTCCGCACCGATACCGGACGTCTGGGAATGATCTGGACAAGCTGGATACGTGACGTGTACACACAGGGAGTGGCCTATTCAAAGAGCGGTACGCTCGACGGGCCGTGGGTGCAGGAAAAGGATCCGATAACTCCGCCGGATTTCGGCCATGGAATGCTGTTCAAGACATTTGGCGGCAAATGGCTGATGGCTGTGCACAGTCATTATAACGACAACGGAAACTACATCCGTGTGCCTCATCTGTTTGAAGTCGATCTTACCGGCGACAAACTGGTTGTGGGCAAGGAGTATAAGCCTTGATCCGCGACTTCCTTAAACGGAACGGAAAAAAGGTCCGGAAAGCCGATTCTTTATCGAATCATTGCTTTCCGGACCTTTTATATGTCAAGACCTTGACGGTCGTCGGATTCTTTTTTCAACGATGCTTTATCGGAAAGTTCCGCCTCGGCATCGGGTTACTTCGTGCGAGTGTTTTCACTCAGCATTACGTAACCCCAGATCATAGGATCTGCTTTTGAAATCTGCTTGAAAATACTTTTTACCTTTTTCATAATTGTTACCCTTTCATTTGCTTTAGTTAGTTACTTTGTGTATTCTATCTAATACCTAGTTTAGTATTTCTGGCGCTCCTCGCGGAGGACCTTTTCTTTTCTGTTATCCTGTTTCTTGAACTTCTGTTCGTCTAATACGATGCAAAGATAATGCCTTTTTTGTACGTAAATATGTTTTATAGCATAAAAATGAGTTGAAACAGCAAATTATTGATGTAAATCAACTTTTCGGTCTGTAGGTATGGAAGGGGGAGGACGGGATAATGTCTGTTTGTCAGTTTTCGTGAAAATGTGTCAGATTGCATGACAGACTGTCAAAAAAAGAAGCGTGGGTCCGGTTGCTTGTCTGGACACACGCTTCTACCCGAGAGGGAGCTTATTAAGAAACTGTTTTGAATTTCTCCAAAAAGTTTTTCTTGGCTTGATGTGTTCGTTTTCGTGTGTGCTTTGGGCTATTTTTTGGTCTTTTCCGCTTCTGTTCTTCGTCAGATAGCCCGCTATCTTCCTCATCACACAAACGGAAATGCCTCAAAAACTCATCCCAAATCAGCACACGATAAATTCAAAACAGTTTCTAAGTCTGCTTCCCTGAAGCCTCCCTTTCGGGGGAGGTTTGGAGGGGCTTTTCTTTCTATTTTTTCAATGCAGCGATGCTTTCCTTCAGTGCGGCGATCTTTGTTTCTGCGTCAGCCTGTTTCTTGCGTTCCATTTCGATGACGTTTGCGGGAGCCTTGCTCACGAACTTCTCGTTGGCGAGCTTTTTCAGCACGCTCTGCAAGAATCCTTCCTGGTATTTCAGGTCGGCTTCCAGCTTTTTCAGCTCTTCTTCCACGTTGATCAGGTTGCCCAGCGGAACGGCATATTCGGTTGTTCCTACCATGAATGCTGCGGCTCCTTCTGATTTTGTTTCGACGGCCTTTATGCCAGACAGGTTGCAGAGTTTGGCGAGAGCCTCGCCCCATCCTTCTCCGTCAAGTCCTTTTGAAGATACGATCTGCAGTTCCAGCGGTTCTTTCTGTGCGAGGTTTTTCTGCTGGCGGATGGTGCGGATTCCGCTGACAATCTCCTTGAACTCTTCAAACCGTTTCAGCAATGCATCCTGAGCGTCTGAAGCTTCGGCCTGTAATGCGTTGAGAGGGCTGCACATGATGCTTTCGCCCGGCTTGCGGTCGTAGATGTGCTGCCACAGCTCTTCGGTGATGAACGGCATGAACGGGTGGAGCAGCTTCAGCAGCGTTTCGAAAAAGGCCAGTGTCTTTCCGTAAGTGATGCTGTCGATGGGCTGTCCGTAGGCCGGTTTCACCAGTTCCAGGTACCAGCTTGAGAACTCGTCCCAGAAGAGTTTGTAAACCAGCATCAGCGCTTCGCTCAGACGGTATTTGCCGAACAGGTCGTTCAGCTCTTCTGCTGTCCGGGCAAGCATCGCCTCAAACCAGTCGGTTGCCAGGCGTGCATATTCCGGCTGTTCCGTTTCAGCCACCTGCCATCCCTTGACGAGGCGGAAGGCGTTCCATATCTTGTTGTTGAAGTTGCGTCCCTGTTCGCAGAGAGCCTCGTCGAAGAGAATGTCGTTTCCGGCAGGAGCGGCAAGCATCATTCCCATGCGCACGCCGTCGGCTCCGTACTTGTCGATCAGTTCCAGCGGGTCGGGCGAGTTTCCGAGCGATTTCGACATCTTGCGTCCGATCTTGTCACGCACGATGCCGGTGAAGTACACGTTCTTGAACGGCATGTCGCCCATGTACTCGTATCCCGCCATAATCATGCGCGCCACCCAGAAGAAGATGATGTCCGGTCCCGTCACCAGGTCGCTGGTAGGATAGTAGTAGTCTATTTCCTTGTTGTGCGGGTCAAGTATTCCGTTGAACAGCGAAATCGGCCACAGCCATGAAGAGAACCATGTGTCGAGGCAGTCTTCATCCTGGCGCAGGTCTTCCGCTTTCAGATCCTGATTGCCCGACTTTGCTTTCGCCAGTTCAAGAGCCTGTTCCGGTGTTTCGGCAACAACGAATCCTCCTTGCGGCAAATACCAGGCCGGGATGCGGTGTCCCCACCAAAGCTGGCGGCTGATGCACCAGTCCTTGATGTTCTCCAGCCAGTTGCGGTAAGTGTTCTTGTATTTCGGCGGGTAGAATTTCAGTTCGTCGTTCATCACCGGAGGCAGAGCCATGTCGGCAAAATGCTTCATGCTCAGGAACCACTGCATGGAAAGCTTCGGCTCGATGGGCACGTTGGTACGTTCGGAGAAGCCCACCTTGTTTGTATAGGCTTCCACCTTTTCGAGCAGTCCGGCTGCTTCGAGGTCTTTTTCAATCTGTTCGCGCACGGCAAAGCGGTCCATGCCTACGTACAGTCCCGCGGCTTCGCTGATGGTTCCGTTGTCGTTGAAGATGTCGATGCTCTGCAGGTTGTGCTTTTCGCCCAGCATGTAGTCGTTCACATCGTGGGCCGGAGTCACCTTCAGACATCCTGTTCCGAACTCTGTATCCACGTATTCGTCTTCAATCACCGGGATTACGCGGTTTACCAGCGGAACGATCACTTTCTTGCCTTTCAGCCACTGGTTCTTCGGGTCGTTCGGATTGATGCACATGGCCGTATCTCCCATGATTGTTTCGGGACGGGTGGTGGCGACTACGGCGTAGGAAGCCCCCTCGGAGGGAGTTGAGGAGGCAACATAATATTTAAGGTAATACAGCTTGCTGTGCTCTTCCTTATATATAACCTCCTCGTCGCTCAGGGCGGTCAGTGCTTTCGGATCCCAGTTCACCATGCGCACGCCGCGGTAAATCAGTCCCTTGTTATACAGGTCTACGAAGACTTTGATTACGCTCTTGCTTCGGGTTTCGTCCATGGTGAATGCCGTGCGGTCCCAGTCGCACGAAGCTCCGAGCTTGCGGAGCTGTTTCAGGATGATGCCCCCGTGTTCTTCTGTCCACGCCCATGCGTGTTTCAGAAACTCCTCGCGTGTAAGGTCAGTCTTCTTGATGCCCTGCTGCGCCAGCTTGTTCACCACCTTGGCCTCGGTAGCGATCGAAGCATGGTCGGTTCCCGGCACCCAGCATGCGTTTTTCCCCATCATGCGGGCGCGGCGTACCAGAATGTCTTGAATGGTATTATTCAGCATGTGTCCCATATGGAGGACTCCCGTCACGTTAGGAGGCGGAATGACAATGGTGTAAGGTTCACGTCCGTCAGGTTTCGAACTGAAAAGTTTGTTGTCCAGCCAATACTGGTACCACTTTCCCTCCACATCGGCGGGATTGTACTTGCTTGCTAATTCCATTTGTATATGTATCTAATGATTATTTTCCGTTTGGGTTTCATGTAATCAGCCGCAAAATTAATAATTTAAATGGAAAGGAAGAACAGTAGGGGCGGAATTTTCCGGCTCCCGGATTTCCTTTGGAGAGAGGCTTCAAAAGATGAGCCGTTATTTTTATAAAATGAGCCGTCATCTTGACCAATCTTTCCCATCACGTTGAGCAACTTGTCCCGTCATGTTTTTGAGGGGCTCCGGTGGGCGGCGGAAACCTTTCCTGATGGCTTATACTCCCTTTTTGAGTGCGGATGTATTCATTTGTTACAAATGTTGCATCAATTGTTACTATAATACGGGGCGTTTTTGCTTGTTTGGCATACTTTTGCGTCAGTAACAAGAACAAAGATATTATGAAAAGCTCATCTGACGCATCCTATTTGCTGGTTGACCGCACTTATCGCGAGTGTCGGGACAGCGTTTACCGGTACATCCTGAGAAAGGTGGAATGTGAGGAAGATTCGAGAGATCTGACACACGATGCTTTCCTCCGCCTGCTGGAATATCGCAGAATGCTGAATGAAGAAACGGTGCGTCATTTCCTTTTTACCATAGCAAGAAACTTGGCGACCGACTGGCTGCGCCGTCATTGCAGACATCAGGAAATCTCAGCTTATTTGATGGAAGGACTTTCCGCTTCCGTACAGGATGCGGAAAGCGAAGTGATTGCCGGCGATCTGTTGCAGGTGGAGCTGAGAAAAGTGAAGTGTCTTCCCCGCAAGTGCCGTACCATTTACCGGATGTCCCGTTTCGGCGAAATGACGGCGGATGAGATTGCTGAAAGCCTGAACTTGTCGAAACGTACAGTCGAGGGCCATCTGCTGGCCGGCCGGCGGCAGGTGCGCGAGTTTCTCAGAAAATGTATATGATATGATGTATATAATGTGTTATTAAATTTAATTGTATGAAAAATGATTTGTTAGTCTTTTCGTCTAAGAAACTGCTTTTTTCTGCATTCATGGCTTCTGCCATTCTGGCGGGAGGAGTTTTGCCGGCTGATGCCGGAACTTTCCATGCACAGACGGCCATGCAGAAAATAACGGTGAAAGGCCAGGTGTTTGACCCTTCGGGGCAAACTGTGATTGGAGCCAATGTGGTTGAGAAGGGAACCACGAATGCCGTGATAACAGATATTGACGGCAATTTTGTGCTGAACGTTTCATCGCGGAATGCGGTTATTGAAATTTCGTATATCGGTTATCAGACGGCCTCTTTTCCGGCTTCCAGCAAAGAGTTGAACCGGATTGTCCTGAAAGAAGACAATAAGGTGCTTGATGAAGTGGTTGTGGTTGGTTATGGTGTGCAGAAGAAGACCACACTGACCGGCGCTATTGACCAGGTGGATGAAAAAGTGTTTGAGAGCCGTGCCGTTACCAATGTCGGTCTGGCCTTGCAGGGACAGACTCCGGGTTTGACCGTTACGCGTGCCTCGTCCCGTCCGGGTAACGAAGGCATTGCTTTCCAGATCCGTGGCGCAACGTCCGTAAATGGAGGTTCTCCGCTGATCGTGATTGACGGTGTTCCGGCCTTGAACGGCGTTTCTTTCCAGAACATGAACCCCGATGATATAGAAACGATAAGCGTGCTGAAAGACGGTTCGGCTTCTATCTATGGAGCGAAGGCTGCAAACGGTGTCATACTTGTCACCACCAAAAAAGGTAAAGGAAAAGTCAATGTCAACTATGACTTCAACATGCGTTTCACCACAGACGGCATCACTGCGTTCTCTCCGACGATGCAGGAATATGCCACCGTATGGCTGGAGGCGAACAAGGAAGAAACCATCAAGAACTGGTGGGGATGGCTGAACGAAGAGAATCTGCTTCTGATGCAGTCGGGGTATGAAGGAATCTATACCATAAACCATACCGATTGGGGGGAAAAGATCTTTCTTGCCAACTCGCGCCGCCAGGACGAAATGTTCCGCACGCGTTATTCTTACCAGCATAACTTGAGCATCTCGGGATCAACCGACAAGAGCGACTATCGTATTTCGGCCTTGTATGCCGACAACCAGGGTAATCTTGCCACGGCATACGACGGACAGAAACAGATCAACCTCCGTTTGAACTATGGCATCAAGCTGACCGACTGGTTCAAGCTGGAAACGGCGGCCAGTATGGTCCGGACGAACACTTCTTCTCCGTCTGCGGGTCTTGACAATACGCTTTACGGTTACGAACCGCCGCTTTTCCCGGCCAAGAATCCTTACGGCCAGTGGTATGCCAATTACGGAAAAGTGGGCGACCGTCAGCCTGCTGCGGCAACATCTGACGGCGGACGAGATGAAAACACCAACCTGACCACCCGTGTTGACTTGAAAGCGATAGTGGATATATGGAAGGGCATCAGCTTTGAGGGTATGATGTCGTTTCAGAACGAAGAATACCGGCGGGAGCGTTACGTGATTCCTGTGCAGACTTATGACTGGTGGGGAAATCCGGCAACGGAAATCGTGAACAACACGCAGCAGTCGCTCACTTATCCTACGGATGTGCTGAACATCAAGGATTCTCATAACCCCGGATATCTGACGCAGGCCAACAATATGCTGTACCAGTATTATTCTGCTTTGCTGAAGTATAAGAATACGTTTGCCGGCTCACACAACATATCGGCCATGATTGGCATCAACGCCGAAAAGTATGTGACAAAGAAGCTGGTGGCTGCCCGTGAGAACTTTGAAGACTCGGGCGTCTATGATTTGAATCTGGCATCCGGCACACAGGGAAACGGCGGGGGAAAAACGCAGAACGGCACTTATTCGTATATCGCGCGCGTGAATTATGACTATCAGGAGAAATACCTGCTCGAGCTTCTGGGACGTAGGGACGGTAACTCGAAGTTCGCTCCGGGGCATAAGTTCCAGAACTTCGGCTCTGTATCTGTGGGATGGGCTTTTACCAAAGAAAAATTCATGGAATTTGTCACTCCCGTGGTAAGCTTCGGCAAGATCCGCTTCAATTACGGCAGTTCGGGCAACGATGCCGGATTGGGTGATTTCGACTATGTGGGCACCATCGGACTGGGGCAGACTTATCTGGGCAGTCCCGTCATTTCACACGTGTCAAGCGGATATAGCGGCCTGGTCAGCTACGACCGTACATGGGAACGGGTTATTCAGAAGAACTTCGGTATTGACATCAATTTCTTTGATAACCGCCTTACCGCTACGTTCGACTACTTCATCAAGGACAATAAGGGAATGCTGTCGCAAGTCACTTATCCTTCTTTGCTGGGAGGAACTCCTCCGAAAACAAACAGCGGCCATCTGAACGTGAAAGGATGGGAGCTGAGCGTAGGATGGCGTGACAACTGGAAGGATCTGTCTTACTTTGTGAATTTCAACGTGGGCGATACGAAAAGCATGCTGAAAGAGCTGGAAGGGGCTGACACATATGGAGCCGGAAAGAACAATGTGAACGGTTATCCGCTCAATGCGTTCTTCCTCTATCGTACAGACGGTTATTTCAAAGACCAGGCTGAGGTGGACCGTTATTATGCACTTTACGGCAATGGCGGTGCGGCCTTGTCGAATGTGATGCAAGGTTCGTCCGACGCGCTCCGTCCGGGTGATACCAAACGTCTGGACTTGAACGGTGACGGGAAGATTACGGCAGACGGAAGCAAGGACAGCGACCTTCAGTATGTGGGCGATGCCAATCCGCATTATGTGTTCGGCATCAATGCCGGGCTGAACTGGAAGGGGTTTGATGTAAGCGCAATGTTCCAGGGTGTGGGCAAGCAGTATATTATGCGTACCGGCTGGATGGCTTATCCGTTCTATGCGCAATATACCAACCAGAATCCTACCTTCCTCGGACAGACGTGGACGGAAGACAATCCCGATGCCAAATATCCTCGTCTGACATCCCATCAGAATCGTGCCCACTGGAACTATGAAAACAACGACTTCATGTTGCAGAACAGCCGTTACATTCGCCTGAAGACACTGATTGTGGGCTATACGCTGCCGCAGGTGTGGACCCGGAAGGCCAAACTGGAAAAGGTGCGCATCTATTTCTCTGGAAATGACCTTTGGGAGGCTACCAGCATTGCCGACGGGTTTGACCCGGAAATGGGAGAAACATCCAACAACAACGGTTATCCGTTCAGCCGCACCTGGTCGTTCGGCGTGAATATCACTTTGTAACTAATAAACTTTAATTGAGTATGAAAAAATTGATATATATAGCAGCTTGTGCCGGTGCTGTCGCATTTTCTTCCTGCGCAGACAATTTCCTTGATCTGGAGCCGCTGGACGCAAAGACGGATCTGGTTTATTTCCAGACGGCAGAGCAGTTCAACGAGTACGCTCTCGGCCTTTATAACCAGCTTATCGGATGGCAGTGCCGTTATGACGGGATTTTTGACCACATGGACTGTGCGTCAGACCTTTCCACTTATTTCAGCAACAACAATGATGTGGGGACGGGAACCATCCAGGTTGCGGCCAACAGCGGATGGTGGGACAACTGTTACGGAAATATCCGTGCCACAAACATGCTGTTTCAGAAGGCCGCCGCTTATCCGGGCAGCCAGCAAGACATTGAACAGCCGCTGGGCGAAGGGTATTTCTTCCGCGCTTACACTTATTTTTATCTGCTGCAGCATTTCGGCGGGGTGCCTATCGTAACCGCGGTGCTGGATGTAGATTCTCCGGAGCTGTACGGATCGCGCAGCAGCCGTTATGACGTTGTCGAATTCATCCTTTCCGATCTGGACAAGGCGATTGAATATCTTCCAAACGAAGCGAGCATTCCTTCTTCCGATAAAGGGCGTATCAGCAAAGGAGGTGCAAAAGCCTTTAAGGCGCGTG
This sequence comes from Bacteroides sp. ET225, assembly GCF_024733745.1. Classification (NCBI taxonomy): domain Bacteria; kingdom Pseudomonadati; phylum Bacteroidota; class Bacteroidia; order Bacteroidales; family Bacteroidaceae; genus Bacteroides; species Bacteroides sp. ET225. Next base: position 69,434 of record NZ_JANRHN010000007.1, read on the forward strand.
TGCTGCTCTATGAAGCTACGTGGCGGAAATACAACGGCACGTCAACCGATTTTCAGGGGTCGGGCGGACCTGCTTCCGACCAGGTGAACGATTTCCTTGATGAGGCCGTTTCCTTGTGCGAGGATGTGATGGGCGACTCGTCATACAGCCTTTGGAACTTCAATGCCAGCGGCGAGCCGGCTGATGAGGCTGATGCCGCTGAGATGGAAAACTACATGAGCAGCCGCTACCTGTTCAACATCGAAGACGAAAGCAGCAATCCGTTCGGAAAAGGAAAAGACACGAACCATGAGTTTGTCATCTATTCAACTTATGATACGCAGCGTATCGCCGGACAGGAAATCACGCAGACTATCTGGAAGCTGACGGCAAGCCGCAAGCTGGTTGACATGTTCTTGTGCCGTGACGGTCTGCCCGTCGAAAAAAGTCCGCTTTTCAAGGGGTATGAACACCGCGGGGAGGAGTTTGACAACCGTGACTATCGTCTGGCGTCGTATATCGGGCGCACAGACAACGTTGCGCTGACCGGAGGAAATTCCGGATACACTTCTTATAAGTTTGCCATTACAAGCCGCACCGTAGCCAACAAGGATGAGCATCATAATTATCCGGTGCTTCGTCTGGCGGAAGTGTATCTGATCTATGCAGAGGCTCTGTTCGAACGTAACGGACGCATCGAAGACGGGCAGCTCGACCGTTCGATCAATCTGCTGCGTGACCGTGGAGGGGTGGCTCATCTGAGCAATGCTTTCGTTCAAAGCAACGGCCTGGACATGCTGACCGAAATCCGTCGTGAACGCACGATCGAACTTTATATGGAGGGCTTCCGGTATGATGACTTGAAGCGCTGGGGACAGATGGAAGCGGAACTGAATGAATCGCGTTGCGGAATGGTAGTGGGTGATGCAGACTTTAAGACTGATTTCGTGGATTATGACGGGAATGCCATTGCCAATCTCTATTCGCCCAACAACTATGTGTGGGGAACTGAAAAAGTGCAGGCAGGTGAGGATGTTCCGGTAACTTGTGTCGTATGTTTGGGAAGCTCGGAAATTTCGGTTGACAAAACTGACTATCTGTGGCCGTTGCCGTCACGTCAGATCGAAATGAATCCGAATCTGGTGCAGAATCCGGGCTATTGAAAAAACTGATTAATCCGTTTATAGAATTACAGATATGAAAAATATATTTAACCTTTTGTCAAGTTTGTCTTTGTGGGCAGTCTTTGCCGCGCTGATGGCAGGTTGCGAGAAAGATGCCAACTTCAAGATGTACGAGTATCCTATGCCGAAACCGACCGGAATCTCGCCGAGCGAGGGATATATCCGGTCGCGTGTCCTCATAACGGGAACCGATTTCGGCGATCAGGTGGAGGCTGTGAAAGTATTCTTCGGCGGAGTGGAGGCCGACAGTGTGCTGATGTGCAAGAATAACCGCATCGTGGTGAAGGTGCCGGATGCAGCCGTCACCGGAGCTGTGTCGCTCGAAGTATGGGGCAAGTCGGTTGATAGTGTCGCTACTTTTACTGTTCTGCCGACACCGACAATCGTTTCTGTCCGTTCCGACAACGGACTGGGAGAAGGAGTGGCTGCTGCCGGTGATCTGGTGACCATCACGGGAACGAACTTCGGTACGGATGCAAGCGTAATTTCCGTAAGCTTCAACGGCACTTCTGCTGACTTTGAACTGGTTGACGAGGAGCACATCGTTGCCACTGCACCTGCGGGTTACGCTTCGGGAAGCGTATACGTCACTATTAACGGGATGAGGCTGACGGGAGATGCGATGATGAATCCTGAGTCGAAAGGAGATGTTACCATCTTCTATCTGGAGAATTATGCAAGACCGTTCCAGCAGATTCCTTACATAAGCGGACAGGAAGGGGACCGGAGTATGGCGGTTCCGCAAGGGTGGACTGTCAATGATGCGGCCAAGTCGTTCGTAAACAAGAATGCTGACCAGAGTGCAGGGAAAGTGGGCGGCATGTTTACGGGCAACGGAACTTCGCTCGGCATGCAGGCCGGATGGGGCGGAAGCGGTTCGGCTTCTTCCGTAACAAACGGAAAGATGTATCAGAGCACGGTCATTCCTGCCGGAACCTATTCGATGGAAATCAGTTATGTGGAATGTAATGTGGCGAACAAGGCCTGCATTGTGCTGATGAAAGGTAATGCTGAACTGCCCGACCTGGAAGGCATCGCTTCTGCGTCCGGCATAATCGCTTCGGCATATTTCACGAGCAACAGCGTGTCCAACGATAATCCGGGAGTTGAAACGCTTCATTTTACGCTGGATGAAGATACGGAGGTGACTTTTGGCTTCGTTGCGACATTCGGCAACAACAGCTATTTCAAGGTGAGCGACATCAAGCTGATTCTGGAATAGGCTAAGAATAAATTCATAAACTTAAACAAAACATCATGAAAAGAATATACTATTATTTATTGCCGCTGTTGTTTGCTGCTCCGGTGATGGTTGCTTGTGATGACGAAGGGCAGACGGTGGTGATGTTGCAGAATCAGGATCCCGTGGTGACTGTAACGGGCATTTCGCCTGCTTCCGGATATACGGGATCGGAGTTCACCATCAATGGCACGGAGTTCGGAATCATGGCGGATGCCGTTAAGGTGACGATGGGCGGAACAGAACTAGAAGTGGTTTCTGTAAGTGAGAATGCGATTGTGGTGAAGGTTCCGGAAGGGGCAACTGCAGGAAAAATTACGGTGGATGTGTATGGACAGACTGTGGCTACGGAATACATGTTTGATGTGTTGGGAGAGCCGGGCGTGACGAATGTGAATCCGGTTTACGGATTTGTGGGTGATGAGATTGTGTTCTCCGGACATGATTTGGGCGTATCCGAAGCGTTCTATACGGTGCTGTTTAGCGGTACATCAGAAGCTGCTGCGCTGACAAGCGCTCCTTCGGCCGAATCGTTCGCGGTGAAGGTTCCTGAAGGAGCCGTGAGCGGTCCGATAGCCCTGACCATTTCTGACCGTAATGTGAATGTGCCTCTGACGAACGGATTTACGGTATTGCAACATGCAGCCGTCACCGGACTGTCTGTAACATCAGGCTATGCCGGAAGTGAAGTCACTGTCAACGGAACGGATCTGAATCCGGATTTGCTGGAAGAGAATGTGGAACTTCAGCCGATCAGAGTGACACTGGCTCAAGGGACAAATGTTGCGGAGGCAGTTGTAGATATTGAAAGAACTACTAACGAGGCCATCGTGGCTGTCTTGCCTGCTGACCTTGCTGTAGGCGAATATACGGTGTCTGTAGCTACCTCGTTTGAAACGGTTGCAACGGAAAATCCGCTTGTTTATACGGTGATGGCTACTCCAGTCGTTGACAAGGTTTCTGTTTCTCAGGCTCATGCCGGAAGTGATGTGACGTTTGTCTGTTCGAATCTGGCGGGGGTTACGACCGATGATGTGAAGGTCATGTTCGGAGAAACTGAGGCGGAGGTGACTTCGGTGGATGCCGAATCCGGAAATATCACAGTCAAAGTCCCGGTAACGCTGGATGCCGGATCTGTGGCATTGTCTTTGACAGTCAAAGGGAAATCGATTGATTTGGGCGAGAATGCTTTGTTTACGGTATTGGCCACTCCGAAGATTACGGCGATTAATGCGGACAGCTTCCTGCATGATGAAACCACGGCTTTGGTCAAGGAAGGTGACGAAATCGTAATTTCCGGCGAAGGCTTCGGAACAGATTCAGACAATGTAGTGCTGAGGTTCGGTGAAACTGAGGTTCGCATCGTTGCTATTTCTGATACGGAAATCAGGGCATTTGTTCCTTCCGGATCTGTTGATGGCGCCATTTCTCTGACATTTGCAGGAATAGAAACTCCGGTTATGGGGATGAACTTGAAACCGCTGGTTGATGGCATGGATGTAACGGCGTATGTATTGAAGAATTACAGCCATCCGTTTATCTCGTTGGCGCAGGGCAACGGAGATTTTGAAAGACAAGGCGAATGGTCAAGGCCCGCAGATTGGATTGTAGTGAACAATTCAGGATCAAATATGGAAGGCTTTGGACTGCAGCATAATCCTAAATATGATTTGAATGCAGGAAATTCTCTTGGATTGCAGACAGACTGGGGATTCCCGAATTCTTTGACAAATGGACGGATTTACCAGTGCACTGCTGTTCCGGCTGGAAATTACAGACTGACGGGTACTGTTGCAGAATATGCTCCAAAAGGTCAGGGAAACAGAGGAACGGGGTCGGCCTGTCTGGTTGTTGATGACGCATCGTTTGAGGTAACTGCGGAGGGTAGCAATGATTGTATAGCTAAGACGGCAGTGGATGGTGTAAAGGACATTGTCGTGGACTTCGCTTTGCCCGGCAGACAGGAAATAGCTATCGGTTTTGTCGGATCATTTACCAACCGGCAGTCTTATGTGAAGTTTAATTCGTTTAGAGTTGAATATATGGGAAATAGTCAAAATTAAAAACTGAAAAAATGAGAAGGATGTATTATATAGCAGCAATGTTCGCTCTCAGCCTGGCAATGCCGGGCTGCGGCGACGGAGTAAATTTGCCGGATCTTCCGGCAGGCGTGGAAACGGATCTGTACAAGATTCCGCTGGCAAGCGACTCGCTGGTCATTCCGCTGAAGGCGGAAACCGAGCCTATGATCCATAACGGGGGCTTGCACACGCCGGAAGATTTCCAGCGCATCAAGGACAATCTCACACGTTCGCCATGGGCGGAAGGTTATGAAAAGCTGGTCAACAATTCGCATGCGCAGACAAGCTATGTGCCGAATCCGCAGACAAGCATCACACGTGGCAGCGGGACTGCCGAAAACTACAGGTATGCATACAACGATGTGGCGGCAGCCTATCAGCTGGCTCTCCGCTGGAAAATTTCGGGCGATAATGCCTTTGCCGACAAGGCCGTGGAAATCCTGAACGGCTGGGCTTCTACCTGTACGGTTATCAATGGAACGACCGATATGTCGTTGGCGGCAGGAATCTATGGCTATCAGTTTGCTGTGGCAGGAGAATTGATGCGTGGCTATGAAGGATGGGCGGATGCAGACTTCAAGGCTTATCAGGACTGGATGGTCAATGTGTTCTATCCGATGAATAAGGATTTTCTCGACAGGCATCATGATACTCCGGCCGGACATTATTGGGCTAACTGGGGATTGTGCAACATCGCTTCAATGGTGGGGATCGGCATTCTGGCCGACCGCCGCGACATCTATAATGAAGCCGTCGAGCATTTCCAAGTGGGAGAAACCAACGGTTGCATCACAAAGGCCATTTATCATGTGTTTGACGGCGAAAACTCTAACCTTGCGCAGTGGCAGGAAAGCAACCGTGATGCCGGACATACTTACATGTGCCAGGGGCTGATGGGAGTAATCTGCCAGTTGTGCTGGAATCAAGGGGATGACTTCTTCAGTTATGGAGGGCAGAATCTGTTTTTGAAAGGATGCGAATATACGGCAAAGTATGACTATGCCGGGCTTGATGTGCCCAATGTTCCTTACACGCGCGAATATAAGGGCCCGTGGGGAACGGCTACGGAGGAATATCCTTCGATTCATGCGCGTGCGATAATCAGCCGTCCGATCTGGGCTTTGCCGTATTATCACTATGCCAAGATAAAGAATGTCGACGAAAGTGCCATCCAATACACGAAATTTGCGATGGAGTATGAAGCTCCGGAAGGCGGTGGAGGTGATTACGGCACGAACAGCGGTGAATTCGACAATTTGGGGTTCGGTACGTTGATGTATGCTCGTGACTAAACTGGACTGACTGTTGCTTTTTTTCGTCGGGAATGTGTCATGGTGCAGAAACGGGTTTTCTGTCTTGGCACATTCCCTTTTTGCCATTTGCGGGAGAGGCTCTCCGGCGGACCGTCGGGAAAATTCATCGCCTTTTCTTGTGTCTTTCCGTTTGCTTTTCGTCGCTTTGAGATTCCGGATTTTGCGGTTGTCTATTTGTAAAAATCGTTTGACGGTTGTAAAAAAGGGATGTTAATTTTTGTTCTTCATTTTCTTTTGCCTATTTTTGCCGACGAAGAAATATGTCAGAGTTTAATGGAGAAATTGAATGTTTTCCTTTTTTTATGTATTTCTTTCTTCATGCTTTCTTTGCTGCCGGGATGTTTGGTCCGCGGCACGGAAGGCAGGCATGAACCGTATGCGAATTTAATGGCGGGGTTGGAAAGTAATACGTCTGAAAGGCCGGGCGAGGTATGTGCTGCTGTCGACAGTCTGCTTCCTTCGGTTAAAGACAGTGTGTCGTATTATAGTCTGTTGGTTCTGAAGGCAAAGTCAAAGCTTTTTCTCGCCGAGTTCGATTCGTCGAAGGTTTTGCTTCGGATGGCCGGATCATTTTGCTCCCGCGATTCGTCGGATGCGCGTGTAAGGGATCTGTATGCGAATGTCTATAATATGCAGGGAAATCTTTACGGGCGTTTTGCCGTTTACGATTCGGCTGTGTGGGCTTTTGAAAAAGCTTATCAGTGCGCTTCCCACGCAGGCGCGTCGGAGCCGTTGCTGAATATCTCCTTGAATCTTGCAGACGCTTATATCCGTACGGGGCGTTTGGATCTCGGCTCTTACTGGTATAATTACGCGCTCTCGATGGCGGATTCCATACGGATGGAAGAAAAAAAGCGTTTCCCTATCTATTATGGTCTGGCTCAGGTGAATATGGAGCTGCGCGATTTCGGGACATGCGACTACTATTATGATCTGGCGGCCGCTTATTTTGATGAAATGCAGCCTTACGAGAAGCACGTGTACCTGAACAACAGGGGAAACTCGTATTATTACCGTCAGGACTATCCGAAGGCGCTCGAGTATTTCCGGCGTTCGCTGGCTCTGACCAATTCGCATCCTGAGATGGAGTTTGAGCGGAATCTTACAATGGTCAATCTGGGCGAGGTGTTCATGCTGATGAACCAGACGGATTCGGCTTCCTGCTACCTCGACAGATGCCGGCGTTTTTTCATGGAGAACAAAAACCTCAGTGCTCTTTACTATATTGATACGCAGATGATTGAACTGGCCCTCAAGCAGGGAAACACATCGCGGGCGAGGCATCTGTTGAGCTTGACAAAGGATACGGAGGGGGTGGAGCTGAACATGATCCGCATCCGCAACCGTTATTTGCAGCATTATTTTGAGGCTGTGGGAAACTGGCGCAACGCATACGAGTATCAGAAACTCAATTGGGAAATAGATGATTCTGTCAGAAACGAGCGGATCAAGATGCGTTCGGCTGAGATTGCGTTGAAATACAAGCGCGACAGCACGCTGATGAAACAGGAGCTCTTTATCGAGCAGAAAGAGAATCAGGTGCTGAGCCTCTACCAGTGGCTTTGGGGAATTATTGTAGGGGTGCTTCTGTTGGGATGCGGGGCCTTGGCTCTCGTTTTCCATCGCAAAAGGCAGCGGGAAATGGAGCAGACGAGGCTTCATACGGCCATAACCTCGTTGAGGCTTGAGAACATACGCAACCGCATATCTCCGCACTTTATCTTTAACCTGCTTAACAGGGAGATGAACCTTCGCGGCGATGAGTCGAAAAACAGGAACCTGATGAACCTGACCAAGCTGCTCCGCAGGAATCTGGAACTGACCGATAAACTGGCTGTAACGTTGGCCGACGAACTGGATTTCGTGAATACGTACGTGGCTTTGGAACGTTCTGCCTTGGGAAGCGATTTTGAGTTCGTTCAGGAGGTTGACAGTAAAATCTTGCCGGATAAAGTGCTTTTGCCGGCAATGATGCTCCAGATTCCTGTTGAAAATGCCATCAAACACGGGTTGCGGATGAAAGAGGGGAAGAAATGGCTGAAGATTTCGCTGAAACGGCGGGATGACGTCATTGTCATGAAAGTGTGCGATAACGGAGGGGGATACCGGAACAGAAGCGCAAACCGCGGAACAGGTACAGGCATGAAGGTAATAACACAGACTATCCAACTGCTGAATTTTTATAACCGCCGTCCGATTGTGATGGGAATTACTAATTTGCAGGTGGATGACGACGGCACAATGGGGTGTGAAGTAAAATATGAAGTGCCGTTGGATTATTCATATACGTTGAAAAAAATGGAATGACATGAACGACAACATTTTGAAAATCGTGATTGTGGATGACGAAGAGGCGGCTATCGACAATCTGTGTTTTGAATTGAGACGTTTCAGCAGGCTGAATGTCGTGGGGATAGCTCATAATGGGAGCGCAGGCATCCGTCTGGTGGAAAAGGAGCGTCCGGATCTGCTGTTTCTGGATGTGGAGCTTCCGGATATGCTGGGGATGGATGCGGCGGTCAGGCTGCGCCGTGTGACGGACTGGAATATGCACATCGTGTTTTATACGGCTTATGACAAGTATTTGATTGATGCGTTGAGGAATTTCGCTTTCGATTTTCTGCTGAAGCCGGTGGATTCGGCCGAGCTGGATATCGTTGTCGACCGCATACTTTCCGCTTCTCAAAGCGAGGATGCCGAACGCCAGTTGCCGGTCAAGGGGAATGAATGCAGATTGCCGGCAAGCGAAAAGTCGTTTATGGTGGTGACGCCCACCGGAGATCTCCGTATTCTCCGTGTTTCCGACATCGGCTATTTCCGTTATCTGTCCGGACGCAAGATCTGGGAGGCTGCTCTTGCCAGCGGTGTGTTTATTCCGCTGAAAAGAAACACAACGGCCGAAAGTCTGTGCGGGTATGACGACTCGTTTGTGCAGGTGCATCAGTCGTATATCATTAACATGAATTATCTGCTTATGGTGCAGGGAAACCGCTGCATCATGTATCCTCCCTTCAACTCGGTTGAGGAATTGCAGGTTTCTAAAAAATACCGGAAAATAATGATGGAACGCTTCTACCAGCTTTAAAACTGGTCGCTGATTTGATACGGATAGTCGCTTTTTTCGACCGCTTATTCTCAAATGGTGGCTTTTGGCTTTTGTTTTGGCTTTGTTCTATTTGGCATTTGGAAACTAATGTTTAATTTTGCAAAAAAGTTAATCAATACAAAGCGGTATGAAAAAATGTAAGAGAGTTTTATTGGCGGCAGGGCTTGTGTGCGCTGCGTCTGCTGCACAGGCACAGTATCTTCGTACTTCTTATTTCATGGAGGGTACAAGTACCCGTATTCAGATGAATCCGGGATTGCAGCCGACACGAGGCTATTTCAATTTTCCGATTATCGGTTCGTTGAATGTTAGTGCATCTTCTAATGTATTGGGGACAGGTGATATCATTGACGTGCTTGACGGAGGGGAAGATCTGTTTTCGAACAACAAACTGTTTGACAGGCTGAAAGGGGAAAACAACTTGAACGTGAACTTCAATACGGATATTCTTTCGTTCGGCTGGTATCGCGGCAAAGGTTTCTGGAGCGTAAACGTAGGCCTGCGCATGGATGTCGGCGCATCATTGTCGGGTGATATGTTTAGCATGATGCGTAACATGAACGGTTTTGCCATTGAAGATCTCGCCGGTACGCGACAGCAGTATAATATTGCAAACCAGAAGCTGAACGTCAGCGCTTATGCTGAAGTAGGCTTGGGATATTCTCGTCAGGTAACGGATAAGCTGACTGTCGGCGGACGTGTGAAGGTGCTTTTGGGATTGGCCAGAGCGGAGATGAATATCAAGCGGTTCGATGTAGACTTGGAGATTCCGAACCTTCCGGCAGGAGTTGATCCGGGAGAGATTTCCGGAAACTACAGTGACTATGTTTCAAGAGCCGGAGAATTCAGTCCTGAAGACTGGTACGGAAGCCATTACAGTTATGAGGCTGACGGAAGCATCACGACTACCCTGAAAGGTGGCGGCATGACATTCGATCAGAATGGAATGATTGATGACTTCGACATTGAGGCCGGCGATTTGGGCATTTCTGGAACCGGTTTCGGTATCGACCTGGGTGCAAGCTATAAGGTGTGGGATAACCTGACGGTTTCTGCTGCTGTGCTTGATTTGGGATTCTTGAAGTGGAAAGAAAGCGCGACTACAATTGCCACTGTCAGCGGAAATGAAGATGTAACCATTAACAGCGACAACTATGACAAGTATATCGGAGGTGATTTCCTTTCTTTGGAACGTTTTGACTTTGCGGAAGGAGATCCTAAGGAAGCCGATTTGAAGACTCGTCTTGCTTCTACCATCCTGCTTGCCGGTGAATACGGTCTGTTCAACAACAAGCTGAGTGTAGGCGCCATGTACACTTGCCGTTTTGTTCAGCCGAAAGCGCTGAACGAGCTGACTTTCTCGGCTACGTTCCGTCCGAAGAACTGGCTTAATGCGGCTGTGAGCTATTCACCGATTCAGGCTGCCGGCAAGTCGATAGGTCTTGCTCTGAAGTTCGGTCCTCTGTTTGTCGGTACAGACTATATGTATTTCGGAAACAACTCGAAGAGCGTGAACGGATTCTTTGGATTCTCTTTCCCGTTGGGAGCTTCAAGAGCCAGTAATAACTGATAATAGAACGACAAATCACGGCAGGTGTTGCCGTTGCAGATAGTTATTAAGGAGGTGTGCCGCATTGAACCGGCACACCTTTTCTTTATTTGCTTTTTGTCGGCAGTGCCAGTTCTTTCAGCTTTTCGCCGTCCAGCCGGTAAACGGTTGTGACATTGTTTTCGTATGTAGCGAAGGTAGGCGGGTTTCCTCCTTTTGGGAAAGTTACCGATCCCGTATTGCAGATTATCCTTCCGTCTGTTTCTTCCAGTTTCCACAGATGTGTATGTCCGTAGAAGAATGCTTCATGCTTTCCTCTCGGCATTTTTTCTTCGTTGTAGACGTGCCCGTGAGTGAGGAAGAGCCGTTGCCCGTTGTCCGCTATCAGCGTATAGTCGGACAGAATGGGAAAATCGAGCAGCATTTGGTCCACTTCCGAATCGCAGTTGCCGCGGACGGCGACAATTTCATTGTTCATGGCGTTGAGCCTTTCTGCAATGCCTTTCGGATCCAGTCCCTCCGGAAGTCCGTTCCGTGGACCATAGTTCAGGATATCGCCTAAAATGCAGAGCATGTCGCACTGCCTTTGCCGGTAAAACTCCAGCACCTTTTCCAGTGCCGGGAGCGATCCGTGTATGTCAGATACAATCAGGTATTTCATAATGCTTGTCTTCTTGTTTGGATTTCCGCAAAGTTACGCAATCTCGCTGGAATAACCGAACGGGACCGGCAGATTAATGCGGCGGAAATGGATTGTCTGATAATTGTTCAGGTTGTTTCTTTTCTTGCGGAATCAAGGTGCCGATACCATTTCGTACGGCTCTTCCTATCGGTTGGCTTATGAAAAAGGGGGACAATGGTATTGTACAGCCTCTTCCTTTTTGTGCAGATCAAGCCTGCCGGCACGGTTGCCGGCTCATGGTCCGGAAACAAAGTTATATCTGTTTGTGGGCAGGCTTGAAAAGTTTGTTTTTCAGCCATTCGCGGACAGGTATGTCATAGAGCCGGTATGCGGCATAGGCGATGAAGACTGCAAGCAGAAATGTAGCGGCAGCGACAAAGACGTGTGTGCCGAGAGGTGCATCCTTGTGGTTTTCCACCCATGCCATCTGCATGTAGACCAGCGGATAATGGGTGTGTAGAGCGGAAAGGATATGTCGCCGAGAAACTTGTTGATGCTTTCCGAGGTGCTTCCCTTTACACTGCTTCCGGCACCGATGGACACAATGAGCGGGAAAAAGATCAGGATGCAGACTGCTTCGTAAAGTCCGTTCGTCCATCGTGCGCCGCCTTCTGCTCCCATTCCCATCCAGGGCATGCCAAGCAGTACGACAATCATTGCCGAACACCACCAGAATCCTCCTTTTACTTTGATGAGCCTGCCGGTGCGCGACAGCAGCAGTCCGCAGAAGAAGGGGTAGAGCAGGCGGGTCAGCCCTATCTGAAGCTGGTCGGGCGTCAGCCTCCATCCGCCTACTACTGTGTAGGCAGCATAATCGCGTGCGGCAAGGAAGCCGAATACATCGATGTTCAGACAAAGCACAAGGGTCATGATGCCGAAAACTGCTACGCAGGCAGTCAGTGCCTTCCGTGAAAAGTGCCGGAACAGCACGGCATACAGAAAATTGGCGAGGTATTCCCATTGCAGCGACCAGGCCGGACCGTTCAGGGGATTGGTTTCTGACCATCCGCGGATATCCATCGATTTGGGTATGGGAATCATCGTGAATGCCCACAGCATGATCAGCGCTGTCTTATACCAGGGCGTGTTTCCGATGAGCGGGAAACTGGAGCAGTGGCCGAAATAGAACAGGGCGGCTCCGAAGAGCGAACCGAATATCACCATCGGGTGCAGGCGGATGAGCCGGCGTTTCACGAATCCCCACACACATCGACATTTGGTTCCAGCGGTCATCATAGGCATATCCGATGACAAATCCCGACAATACGAAAAAGAAGTCTACGGCAAGATAGCCGTGGTTGATGGGTTGGTCAGTCCCTCCGTGATAGTAAGTTTCAAGCAGGTGGTAGCACACGACCAGCATGGCAGCCACTCCGCGCAGGCCGTCCAATATTTCATAGCGGGGCTTGGAGGCAAGATAGATGTTGTGTTTCATATAGCAGTTGTTGCTTGCCGGTTGATAACGAGGCAATGTGCGGCTGGCAAAAAGACAGCCGGTCCGTTGGTACGAACCGGCTGTTCTGATTATGTTTCAGCCAGAAAAATTATTCAGCTTTTTCTTCGCTCCAGTCCATTGCGGCCATACGTTTGTATGAGTCGTAACGTTTCTTGGCCATCTTTTCGCAAGCGTCGAACAAGGCGGCAGCTTCTGTCGGATACTGTTTCATTACAGAAGCGAAGCGAACTTCACCTTTCAGGTAATCCTGGAAGTTAGCCCAGTTCGGTTCTTTCGAGTCGAGCGAGAACGGATTCTTGCCTTCGTCTTCCAGAGCCGGGTTGAAGCGCCACAGATGCCAGTAACCGCATTCAACGGCCTTAGCCTCTTCTGCCTGGCTCTTGCCCATGCCTGCTTTCAGACCGTGGTTGATACACGGAGCATAAGCGATGACCAGTGACGGTCCGGGATATGCTTCGGCTTCGCGGATTGCTTTCAGCGTCTGAGCCTGGTCGGCGCCCATTGCAATCTGAGCTACGTAAACGTAACCGTAAGTAGTGGCGATCAGACCGAGGTCTTTCTTGCGTACGCGCTTTCCGGAAGCGGCGAACTTGGCGATTGCGCCCAGCGGAGTAGCCTTGGATGACTGGCCTCCGGTGTTCGAGTAAACTTCGGTATCCAGAACGAGGATGTTCACGTCTTCGCCCGAAGCGATTACATGGTCAAGACCTCCGTAGCCGATATCGTAAGATGCACCGTCACCGCCGATAATCCACTGTGAACGTTTGATGAGGTAATCCTTGAATTCGTTGATTGTAGCGCAGTATTCGCACTTGTCCTTGGCAGCTTCTACCATCGGGATGATCTTTTCGGCAGCAGCTTTGCTCTTGTCGGCATCGTTGCGTCCGTCGATCCATTCCTGGAATGCTTCCTTGTATTCAGCCGGAGTGCCTTCTGCAGCGATGGCAGCCTTCATGGCGTCTTCGATGCGGTTGCGCAGCTTCTTGTTGGCAAGTTCCATACCCAGACCGAATTCGCAGAAGTCTTCGAACAGGGAGTTAGCCCAAGCCGGACCCTGGCCTTTTTCGTTGGTAGTGTACGGAGTAGAAGGAACTGATCCGGAGTAGATAGAAGAACATCCGGTAGCGTTTGAAACCATTTCACGGTCGCCGAACAGCTGAGAAATCAGTTTTACATACGGAGTTTCTCCACAGCCGGAGCAAGCGCCCGAGAACTCGAAGAGCGGAGTAGCGAACTGAGAGTTCTTCACGTTCGACTTGATGTCTACCAGGTGTTGCTTGCTCTTCACGTTTTCTGCGCAGTAAGTCCAGTTGTCTGCTTCTGCCAGCTGGCTTTCCAGATGCTTCATGGTCAGCGCCTTGCCGCCCTTCTTCGGGTTGCCCGGACAAACGTCGGCACAGTTGCCGCAGCCCAAGCAGTCGAGAACGTCTACCTGTATGCGGAATGTCATGCCGTCGAACTGTTTGCCGACTGCTTTCAGCATCGGGAAGCTTGCACCCTTCTGTTCTTCAGCGTCGAGTACGAACGGACGGATGGAAGCGTGAGGACAAACGTAAGCACACTTGTTGCACTGGATACAGTTGTCGGGGTTCCATTCCGGTACGAATGCAGCTACGCCGCGTTTTTCGTATTTGGCTGTTCCCTGATGCCATGTACCGTCTTCGATGCCCTTGAATGCAGATACCGGAAGCAGGTCGCCGTCTTGAGCGTTGATCGGACGAACCACTTCGTTGATGAATGCCGGATCGTTGTTGGCAGCAGCCGGTTCAACTTCCAGGCTTGCCCAAGCCGGGTCAACGGTCAGTTGTTTGTATTCGCCTCCGCGGTCAACGGCTGCATAGTTCTTGTTCACCACGTCTTCACCCTTCTTGCCGTAAGACTTCACGATGAACTTCTTCATCTGTTCTACTGCAAGGTCAACAGGGATAACGCCCGTGATGCGGAAGAATGCTGACTGCAGGATGGTGTTGGTGCGGTTGCCCAAACCGATTTCCTGAGCAATCTGCGTAGCGTTGATATAGTATACGCTGATGTTGTTTTCTGCAAAGTATTTCTTCACCTTGTTCGGCAGGTTCTTGGCAAGTTCTTCGCCTTCCCAGATTGTGTTCAGCAGGAAGGTGCCGTTCTTGCGCAGACCGCGGGTCACGTCGTACATGTGCAGGTAAGCCTGAACGTGGCAAGCCACGAAGTTCGGAGTGGTTACCAGGTAAGTAGAGTGGATCGGATGATCGCCGAAGCGCAGGTGAGAGCAGGTGAAACCTCCCGACTTCTTGGAGTCGTACGAGAAGTAAGCCTGGCAGTATTTGTCGGTGTTGTCACCGATGATCTTCACGGAGTTCTTGTTGGCACCTACCGTACCGTCGGCTCCCAGACCGTAGAATTTGGCTTCGAACACGCCTTCTGCGCCGAGAGCGATTTCTTCTTTCTGAGGCAGTGAAGTGAATGTAACGTCATCCACGATACCGATGGTGAAGTGGTCTTTCGGCATCGGGAGTTCCAGGTTTTCGTATACCGACAGAATCTGGGCCGGAGTGGTGTCCTTAGATCCCAGACCGTAGCGTCCGCCAACGATCAGCGGGGCATTTTCCTGTCCGTAGAATACGTCTTTCACATCCAGATACAGCGGTTCGCCGTTTGATCCCGGTTCTTTTGTGCGGTCGAGCACAGCGATGCGTTTCACAGTCTTGGGCACTTTGGCGAGGAAGTGCTTGGCCGAGAACGGACGGTACAGATGAACAGCCACCAGGCCGACCTTCTTGCCCTGAGCAGTCAGGTAGTCGATAGCCTCGCGGGTAGCTTCTGTTACAGAACCCATGGCAATGATGATGTTTTCAGCGTCTTCGGCTCCGTAGTAGTCGAACAGACCGTAGTTGCGTCCGGTGATCTTGTTGATTTCGTTCATGTATTCTTCTACGATAGCCGGAACAGCGTCATAGAACGGATTGCATGATTCTCTGTGCTGGAAGAAGTGGTCGGGGTTTTCAGCCATACCGCGTGCCACCGGCTTGTTCGGAGTGAGCGCACGGTTGCGGAAGTCGGCCAGCGCTTCGCGGTCGATCAGCGGAGCGAGGTCTTCGTTGTCCAGCTTCTCGATCTTCTGGATTTCGTGAGATGTACGGAAACCGTCGAAGAAGTTCACGAACGGAACACGTGACTTGATGGTTGCCAGGTGAGCTACGCCTGCCAGATCCATTACTTCCTGTACGGATCCTTCGCACAGCATGGCGAATCCGGTCTGGCGTGCAGACATAACGTCCTGATGGTCGCCGAAGATACACAGCGCATGAGAAGCCAGTGTACGTGCCGATACGTGGAATACGCACGGCAGAAGTTCGCCTGCGATTTTGTACATATTCGGGATCATCAGCAGCAGACCCTGAGAAGCGGTATAAGTAGTAGTCAATGCACCAGCCTGAAGAGAGCCGTGAACTGCACCGGCAGCACCTCCTTCAGATTGCATTTCCTGTACCAGAACAGTTTCGCCGAAGATGTTCTTGCGACCTGCGGCAGCCCATTCGTCTACGTGCTCAGCCATGGTAGACGACGGAGTGATGGGGTAGATGGCTGCTACTTCCGTAAACATGTACGAGATGTGAGCGGCAGCTTCGTTGCCATCACAAGTGATGAATTTTTTTTGTTTAGTCATACAATTACTAAATTAGGTATTAAGTAATAATAAAAATTTCCTGTCAATACAAAAAGCCGAAAAGCCAGAGCGGAATCTGGTTGCCGTGCCCCATCTCCATCTTGTGCATGGCATAATAGGTGTTCGGGTTGCTTTTCTGCCTGTAGTGTTCCGTGCACACGCGGAACCGCAGCTCTCCGTCCACGAGGAACGAGATGCCCTTGTCGCCCTTGTTCACTTTATGGTCTTTCCACATCGTGTTCACGAAGAAAGTTTCCAGCACGTCCTGCTCTTCCACCTTGATCGGATAGATGCTGTACATCAGGTTCGTGTTGTGCATCATGATCTTTGCCGGCTTTTTCGGAAACATCTCTCCTTTGGGATAAATCATGTTGATGAGTCTGGAGTCGGCCAGATACTTGATGTAGTTCATCACGGTTGCGCGCGATGTCTGGATGTCGGCGGCCAGTTGGCTGACGTTGGGGGCGACCGGCCCGTCTACAGCCAACAAATATAGTAATTTTTTTATTTTCGACAGATATTTCAGCTCAATTTGTTGGATTAAAAGTATGTCGACTTCGATCATCATGTTCATGGTTTTCAGCAGATTTTCCGAAAAGTTGCGCTTCTCCAGAAAAAAAGGGTAAAAGCCGTGATGGATGTAGTCCTGAAAATAATTGAGCGGGTTGATGTAGGGCAATATGGTCTTTGCGATATGTTCGTGGTTGTGCAGGATCTCGTCGAGCGTATAGGGCGAGAAGTGGTTTCCGGTCTGCAGGTTCAGAAACTCGCGGAAGGAGAATCCTCTCAGGTTGTATGATTTTACGATGCCGTTCAGCTCGGGGTTCTCTTCTTTCAGGCGCATGACGGACGAACCGGTAAACACGATCTTCAGCTGGGGGTACCGTTCGTAGCACGTGCGCAGGTCGTGGCTCCAGTTGGGGAGCTTGAACACCTGGTCTACAAGCAGCACCTTTCCCCCGCGTTTCACGAACTCTCCTGCAAAGTCAACCAGACTGTATTGAGAGAAGTAGAAGTTGTTCATGTTCACATACAGGCAGGAGCGGTCGTAGCCGAACTTCTCTTTTGCGTATTGCAGCAAAAAAGTGGTCTTTCCGACTCCCCGGGTTCCTTTTACTCCGATGAGGCGGTCGCTCCAGTCGATTTCATCCATGAGGTCGCGTCGTACAGGAGCATTTGTATGTTCAACCAGATAGCTGTGCGTTCTGTAAAATGCTTCCATTCCTTTCTCAATTCTGCGTTGCAAATATACGAATACTTCATTAGATTGCAAACTGGAGTTGTCAAATTTTGAAAAAATGGGAAGAATTTTTTTGAGTGAGGGAGGGCGGGAGGGACAAGTCCGGAGGGCGGCGTTTTTGCGGGAAACCGATCCGCGCTTCAGTGTCTGTGCGCGCTTGAAAAGATGACGGGACATTTTTTTAATCTTTCCCGTCATCTTGATTAAAATGAGCCGTTAAGTGACTTGGGCTGACGGCTTGTCTTTTGCAGCATTCTTGTAAGCTTATTTAATTAAATTAGTGTGTCATTTAACTTAAAAACATATAGGGAACCACGAAAGTCACAGTTAAAGTATTGATGTTCAACGTTTTGTAGAGGCAAGGGAACCACGAACGAGTACGCGAAACCCATTTTACACCTTATATATAAAGAAAAGATAAAGAAAGAAACCCCTACCCCTTGATTTTTTGATTTGGCAGTAAACTTGGAGCGGCGGATATGTTAATCGGGATGTACCGGTCGGGATGTTTGTCGGGTATGGGATGAAGCGCATATGGAAAAGCAACGAAGGCTTTGGGATTCTTTGTTATGCGCCAGGAAAAAGGCCGTCCGTTATGACGGGGAAAGTCCGCAGCATCTTGTTGCGAAAGCTGCGGACTTTGTGAATTATACTTTTCCTCCGAGCCACGCGTCGATCATCCGGCGGGCGATGCTGAGTTTCTGAGGAAGTTCCGGCAAGTGGTTCCGGTCGTAAAACGCTCCGGTATTGAGCTCTTCATCCTGCAGCCTGATGGTTCCGCTTTCGTATTCGGCGACATAGCCTATCATGATTCCGCTTGGATATGGCCAAGGCTGGCTTCCGAAATACTTCAGATTCTTTATCCGCAATCGGGTTTCTTCCATCACTTCGCGGCATACGCATTCTTCCAGCGTTTCGCCCGGTTCGAGGAAGCCGGCTACCAGTCCTTTGAATGTTCCGCGGAAATTGCGTGCATGAACCAGCAGCACGCTGTCGCTTCCTTTCTTGATGAGCACAATGATGGCGGGAGAAATGCGCGGATAGATTTCCTGATGGCATTGCGGGCATTGTTTTGCGATGGGGCCTGTTTGAACCGTCCGCACGCCACATGCCGGACAAAACTGGCTGTTTCTGTCCCATGTCAGGATTTGTGATGCCTTGCCTGCCATCTTGTACTCTTCCAGAGGGAGTACATTGAATGACGCCCGCAGGTCTTTCATCATTTGCGGAGAGTTCTCGTCACCGTCAACCGGCGATGTGATGGCGAAAGCCTTTGCCGTCATTCCTTCAACGGTACCGATGACATGCACCGTTTTTCCTTCGGGAACTTCTGCAGGCGGTTCTGCCGAATAGGGGATATGATAGCCTCCGTTTTCTTTTTTTATCAGCAGCTGGTTGCCGCAGAATACGAACCAGCCGCACATTCCGTTTTCTTTTTGCTTCATCGTATTTTGTAGATTAGTGTTTTCTGATTGATGTTTCGGCAGCCTTCTTCAGGGTCAGCTTGTTTTCATTGTCAGCTGGATGCGCTTGCGTTCGCGGTCGATGCCCAGCACCTTGACATGCACATGCTGATGAATGCTTACTACTGTCGTCGGGTCGCTCACAAAGTGGTCGGCGAGCTGGGAAATATGCACCAGACCGTTTTCTTTGATGCCGATGTCTACAAAACATCCGAAGTTAGTAATGTTTGTCACAATGCCCGGCAGCTCCATCCCTTCTGTCAGGTCATCGATCGTGCGTACATTCCTGTCGAATTCGAAGGCTTGGATTTTTTGCCGCGGGTCACGCCCTGGCTTGTCGAGTTCCTGCATGATGTCGTTTAACGTAGGGAGTCCTACAGTGTCGGAAATGTAGTTTTCCACTTTTATCCGGCTGCGCAGCGTCTTGTCTTTTATGAGGTCGGTTACAGAACAGTTCATATCCTTGGCCATCTGCTCTACAATCGGATAGCTCTCGGGATGAACGGCAGAATTGTCCAGCGGGTTCTTTGCGTGCGGAATCCGCAGGAATCCAGCGCATTGTTCAAAGGCTTTTGCTCCCATGCGGGGCACTTTCAGCAGTTCCTTGCGCGACTGGAACGGTCCGTTCTCCGTGCGGTAGTCCACGATGTTTTTGGCGAGTGCCGGTCCCAGTCCCGAAACGTATGTCAGCAGGTGCTTGCTTGCGGTGTTCACGTTTACTCCTACCAGATTGACGCAGCTTTCCACAGTCTGGTCGAGCGATGCTTTCAGTTTGGTCTGGTCGACATCGTGCTGGTATTGCCCTACGCCGATGGATTTCGGGTCGATCTTCACCAGCTCCGCCAGCGGATCCATCAGTCTGCGTCCGATAGACACCGCTCCGCGCACGGTAACGTCGTAGTCGGGAAATTCTTCGCGGGCAAGCTTGGATGCGGAATAGATGGAAGCCCCGTCTTCGCTGACCACAAACACCTGGATTTCCCGGTCGAAACGCAGGGATGTAACGAACTGTTCCGTTTCCCGGCTTGCCGTTCCGTTTCCGATGGCGATGGCTTCGATTTTGTATTGTTCTACAAGCTTTGTCAGTTTGCGTGCCGCCTGCTGGTATTCTGATTTGGGCGGATGGGGATAAATGGCCTCGTTGTGAAGAAGTGTGCCCTGCGCGTCAAGGCAAACCACTTTGCATCCAGTTCTGTATCCCGGGTCGATTCCCAGCACCCGTTTCTGCCCCAGCGGAGGAGCCAGAAGCAGCTGGCGAAGGTTTCCGGCAAAAACACGGATGGCTTCTTCGTCGGCTTTCTCTTTGCTTGCGACGGCGAATTCGGTTTCGATGCCCGGCTTTATCAGGCGTTTGTATGCGTCTGCCACAGCTTCCGCTACCTGACGGGCGCATTCATTGTTTCCCTTTACATATTTCCGTTCCAGCTTTTCGGTGCAGCCGGTGTCGTCCGGAGAAATGGATACTTTCAGAATACCTTCCGACTCTCCCCGCCGGATGGCCAGCAGGCGGTGTGAAGTGCACTTTTTCAGTGGCTCGCTGAAGTCAAAGTAATCTCTGTATTTGGCTGCGTTTTCTTCGGTTTCCTTGCCTTTCACCACCTTTGCCGTGATGACGGCTTCGCGCGCGAAGGCATTTCTTACCGTGTTGCGCGCCCCCTCGTTTTCGCTTACCTGCTCGGCGATGATATCGCGCGCCCCTTTCAGCGCTTCTTCTTCATTTTCCACTTCGCCTTTGACAAAACTGCGCACTTTGGCCGTCAGATTGTTTTCGCGCTGGAGCATGATCAGTATGGCCAGCGGCTCCAGTCCTTTTTGCCGGGCAGCCTCTGCGCGTGTTTTGCGTTTCGGCTTATAGGGAAGATAGATATCCTCCAGTTCGGTCGGGTTCCAGCATCCCGAGATCCGGGAGCGCAGCTCATCGGTCAGTTTGCCCTGTTCTCCGATGGTTGAAAGAATGGTTTCTTTCCGTTTCGCCAGTTCGGTCAGTTTGTCATAATTGGCTTGTATCTCACCTATCTGCACTTCGTCCAGTCCGCCGGTGGCTTCTTTCCGGTATCGGCTGATAAAAGGAATGGTTGCACCTCCCAGCAGCAGTTTCAAGGTATTGCTGACACGGTGTTCCGGCAGCTTGAGGGCTGCCGCGATCATTCGGCTGAATTCTTCCATATAAATCGTTTTCGTTTTTACACAGAATCACGCGGACTCTTGCAGAAAGTTGCATCTGAAAAGTCCGCGCGATTCTGTTTCTTATGTCGTTTTTTTTAATGCTTTTTTGAATGCGGTCTGAAAGCTTCTCAAATCATGTGATTGTCTTTGAGCCATTTTTTCCCTTTGGGAGTAAGGCACCATAACAGAAATATGACGCATGGTAATCCTATTGCTGATAAAACAAAAATTGATTCCATTATTTATCCTCCTTTTTCTTATTTGACAGAATCAGACCCGCTATTAATGTTGCCATTGCGACTAATAATCCAAGTGTATAGATTAAAAATCTTTTGTCTTCTACATCCTTAAACAAGGATGCGATGACAATTCCCGTCAAGACATATTTGGAAATGTCTATCAGATAATTTCCTAATTTTTCTTTCCACATAGTGCAAATATACACTTTTCTTTTGGATTGGCAACACCAGGATTTAAAATTATGAACCTCGGAAAAACGCTGCCTTCAGGCTGGAGATATGCATCTCTGGGCTGGATATAAGCGGATGTTGAGAATTCGTTTATACAAAATCTGTCTGTTCGGAAACGCAGATTAACGCGGATTTCCGCAGATGATAGTGCTGATTGTCTGCTTTTAATCTGCGAAAATCTGTGTTTCTGATGATCTCATTTTTACTTAAAGATTCTGCCCTGCTGTACGGGACTCGAAGTTCGGGCCCTGTGCTTCTGTGTCCTCGTTGTTCCGCGCCAGCCGAGCGTCATTTGTAGAAGCGCAATTCGTTCTGCAGCCGGCGGATTTCATTCTGCATCTCTTCCATGCGGTTGAGCAAGTGGCGGATGGCATCGATGCCGGCTATGTTGATCGAAAGGTCGTAATACAGGTGGGTGTATCTTTCAAGTTCAGCCAGCTGGTCGGCGGGAAAGTAGCTTATGTTGTCTTTTACCTCCACGTCAATCAGTCCGTCTTCTCCCAGCATCATCACAAAGTCTGGCTCGATGTGGCAGTGGCTGCAATAGTCGTCTATAATGATCAAATTGTTTTGCATAATCTGTCGTTTTTAAAGGTTATCCTTGCTGAAGCTGCCGGAACAGGTCTTTCTGCTTATCCGTCAGGTTGGTCGGTATAGAAACATGGTAAGTCACTATCAGGTCGCCGAAAGCGCCTTCTTCCTTATAGACAGGAAATCCCTTGCCCTTGAGCCGGACTTTCGCGCCGTTCTGGGTTCCGGGGCGTACTTTCAGCTTTACCTGCCCGTCGAGCGTGTGAATTGTCACTTCGCCGCCCAGGACCGCCGTATACAGGTCAATGTTTATGTCTGTATACAGGTCGTTGCCTTTCCGTTTGAAGTCCGGGTCGTCGGCAACGATGAATGTGATGTACAGATCTCCGTCAGGTCCTCCGTTCATACCTTTTCCGCCATGCCCTTTCAGCTTGATGACCTGTCCGTCTGCGACGCCCGCCGGAACGGTGATGCGCAATGTTTCGCCGTTGATTGTGAATGTCTGCTTGTGAGTGGTTGCAGCCTCGCGCAGCGTAAGCGGAAGTTCTCCTTCGATGTCTTGTCCCCGGTATCCGCCTCGGCCTCTTCCTCCGTTTGCAGCTCCTCGGTGTCCGAAAAGTTCTTCGAAGAAATCGGAGAAACCGCTTGCGTTTCCTCCGAATCCATGCATTCCTCCGCTTCCGAATCCTCCGGTAAAGTGTTGTCCGTCGGCAGAATACCAGTATTCTGCGTGTCCTCCCGGCCCTCCGCCTTGTGCTTCGTATGCTTTCCGCTGCGCTTCAAACTCATCCGCATGTTTCCACTGCTCTCCATATTCATCATACTTCTTGCGCTTTTCCGGATCACTCAAAACCTCATTGGCCTCATTGATGGCCTGGAATTTGTCTTTGGCCGTCGGGTCATTGGGATTCAAGTCCGGATGATATTTTCGCGCCAGCTTGCGGAAAGCCTTCTTAATGTCATCCTGAGTTGCATTTTTGTCAACCCCAAGTACTTTGTAATAGTCTATAAAAGCCATATTGTCTGTTTGTTTTGTTAACCGGAGTGCTGCAAAATTTATGCCAGCAGGCGGCCATGAGAGCCGTATTGTCATTCCTCTTCAATAATTTATGCGTGATGGATTTTTATGGTGTGACAAGTTTTGTATCTTTGCAGAAGTTCTGACATATTGTCGTTCGTTTTTTTTACTTAATTTTTACATATGAAATATTTGATTTGTTTGATGACTTTGTTGGGTATGATGCGTGTGCAACTGTTGGCGTCGGATGTCCATACGGTAACGTTGAAACTGGTAGAAACAAGTGACGTTCATGGCTGTTATTTTCCGTATGACTTCATCAATCGCAAGCCGATGAAGGGAAGTCTGGCGCGTGTGTCTGATTATGTGAAGAGGCTCCGTAAGGAATACGGGGAGAATGTGATTCTGATGGATAACGGTGATATCCTTCAGGGACAGCCTACAGCCTATTATTATAACTACATTGATACGGCTTCGCTGCATTTGAATGCGGAAATGCTGAACTATATGCGCTATGATGTCGGCAATATGGGAAACCATGATATAGAAACCGGACATGCCGTGTACGACCGGTGGATCCGTGACTGCGGCTTTCCGGTGCTTGGAGCCAATGTCACCGACGTGAAAACCGGCAAGCCTTACCTTCCTCCTTACCGGGTGTTTGAAAAGGAGGGAGTGCGGATTGCCGTGTTAGGCATGATTACTCCGTCGATACCTTCGTGGCTGCCCGAAAGATTGTGGAGCGGACTCCGCTTTGAAGATATGGAGCAGGCTGCACGGAAATGGGTGGACATTATCCGCGAGAAAGAGCGTCCGGACGTGCTGGTCGGACTGTTCCATTCCGGGCCGGAAGGTAACAAACTCGACAATGTGGTGGAGAACGCTTCGGCTCTGGTTGCAAGGAATGTTCCGGGTTTCGATGTGGTGTTTATGGGACATGACCATGTGCGGGCGTGCGAAAAGACAGTCAATGCGGCGGGCGATTCTGTCTTGCTGGTCAATCCGGCAAACATGGCGCGGACAGTGGCGGAGGTGACTCTGGAGATTCGGAAGGATAAGATGGGAAAGGTAGCAGGGAAGTCTGTTTCCGGCAAGCTGGTCAGCATGGATGATTATGAGGCGGACGAGGATTTCATGAAGACCTTTCACTCCCAGTATGATGCGGTGAGCCGTTTTGTCGCGCGCAAGATCGGGAGCATAGACAGAACCATTTCTTCGAAAGACGCCTTTTTCGGCCCTTCTGCCTTTGTCGACCTGATTCACCGCCTCCAGCTGAAGATTACCGGTGCCGACATTTCGTTCTGCGCGCCGCTTTCCGCCACAGCTGAAATCAGGAAAGGCGACATTTATATGAGCGACATGTTCAATCTGTATAAGTATGAAAACCTGCTGTATGTGATGGAACTGAGCGGCCGTGAGATCAAGGACTTTCTGGAGATGTCGTATGCGCTGTGGACCGGCAGAATGCAGCAGGCCGATGATCACCTGATTCTGCTTAATGAAAAGGACAATGGCTTCGGACGTTTCAAGAATCCGAGTTTCAACTTTGATTCGGCTGCGGGAATCATTTATACGGTGGATGTGACAAAGCCTGAAGGAAAAAAGATAACTGTCAGGAGTATGGCCGACGGAACGCCTTTTGATATGAACAAGATTTACAAGGTGGCCGTAAATTCGTATCGTGGCAATGGGGGAGGAGATTTGCTGACCAAAGGCGGGGGAATACCAAAGGCTGAGCTGGCGGAACGCATCATCTTCTCGACCGACAAGGACCTGCGCTTTTATTTGATGCAGGAAATCGAGAAGGCTGGCGTGTTGAGTCCGGAGCCGTTGAACCAGTGGCGTTTTGTTCCGGAAGAGTGGACTGTTCCTGCGGCAAAGCGTGACTGTCAGTTGTTGTTTGGAAAATGAACATTTATTTTTTTTAGCTTATGGGAAAAATTTTACAAGAATTCAAGACGTTTGCCATGCGCGGTAATGTTATCGACATGGCTGTGGGTGTGATTATCGGCGGTGCTTTCGGAAAGATTGTTTCATCGCTGGTAGCTGATGTGATAATGCCGCTTGTCGGTCTGTTGGTTGGAGGAATTAATTTTTCCCAATTGAAGTGGACCATCAAGCCGGCTGTAATGGACGGTGATGCGGTGGTTTCTCCGGAAGTCTCGCTGAATTACGGAAACTTTATTCAGGTGACTTTTGACTTTCTGATCATAGCTGTTTCCGTTTTCCTGATGGTAAAGGCCATTAACACGCTGAGCAAGAAAAAGAAGGAAGAAGCGGCAAAGCCGGTTCCGCCTCCGCCGTCGGATGAAGTGAAGCTGCTGGCGGAAATTCGTGATCTGCTGAAAAAGGAGAAAGACGGCGCACGCTGAATGTGGGCTGAAGCATAGAAACTGAAGGAGGCAAAGCGATATCGGCCTGAAGCACAAGGCTGCCAACGATACGCTTTGCCTCCCTCGTTTTTCTATGTGTCTATTCTTTCCATCCTCCGCCGAGTGCCTTGTACAGATGAACCATCGTAATCTGTTTGTCACGGATGGCGTTGCTGAGGCTGATCTGGGCTTCAAGGTATCCACGCTGGGCATCCAGCAAGTCCATGTATGCGATGACACCGTTCATGTATTGCAGCTGCGCCAGGTCGAGCGCACTCTTTGATGATTGTTCCAGCCGCAGGCGCGTTTCATAGATTTCCTTGATCTTGTTGAATTCTGCGATGGCATTGTATGCTTCCTTGAAAGCGTTCAAGACAACCTTCTCATACTGGTGGGTTGCTCCTTCAAGTGCCGCTTTCTGTGCTTTCAGCCGTGCGCGGTTCTTGCCCCATGTAAAGACCGGCTGCAGCAGATTGGCGCTCAGCAGATGCCAGGGAGATTTCAGCAGTTCGCTCAGCAGTTCGCTTTCGCCTCCGTAGCTGGCGTTCAGCGTAAGCGAGGGGAACAGGCTGGTGAAAGCGATTCCTACGTCTGCATTGGCAGCGATAAGTGCCTGCTCTGCCTGACGCACATCCGGGCGGCGTTCCAGCAGGCTGGAGGGCAGTCCGACTGGCAGGCTGACCGGGAACATCACGTCTTCCGGAAGTACGGAGCGATTGATATGGTGGGGATATTCTCCGGTAAGGAATGCGATTTCGTTTTCTTTCAGTGTGATCTGCCGTTCCAGATCAGGCACAAGGGTAGCGGTGCGTGCCAATTCCACCTGAGCCTGTCTGAAAGCTGTTTCTGACGTCAGTCCTCCTTCATAACGGATGCGGGCCAAGTGGAGGCTTTCACGCCGTGCGTCCACCGTTTGCTTTACGATAGACAGTTCGTTGTCGAGTGCTACCAGTTCAAAATAAGATTGGGCTACTTCAGCGATCAGGCTCATTTTCAAGGCCCGCTGGTTTTCGATGGATCCGAGAAATTCGGCCACGCTCTTGTCTTTCGCCCAGCGGAGCCTTCCCCAGAGGTCTATTTCCCAGCTTACGGTTCCTTTCAGATCAAACTCGTCGTCCATCGAATAATGGTTGCCCCCATAGTTTTCTCTTTCACGTTCAGCATAGACTCTCAGACCTACCTGAGGCAGCATGTTGGCCACCTGAATCCGCTTGCTCGCCGCGAGTTCCTTTACTCTTGCCGCGGCAATCAGCATGTCCTTGTTGTAGGTCAGTGTCTTTCTGATAAGTGCTTGCAGCGTGGTGTCTGTATACAATTCTTCCCATGCGTAGTCGCCGATTGAAGCGGTGTCAACGCTGAGGCTGTCGAGCGTTTCAGGCAGTTTCAGATCCGGACGTGTATAATGCTTTCCCAATTGGCAGCTTCCCAGCAGGAAGGTTGCCAATGCTACGGTCAGGAGCCGGTATGTTGTTTTCGAATATTTCATATTGAATGATTATTTTGCATGTTTCGGTTTAATCTTGTTTTTCGCTTTGTAGATCATGACAAAGAAGAAAGGAACCAGGAAGATGCCGACTGTTACAGCCACAATCATGCCAAAGAATACGCCTGTGCCGATGGCCTGGCGGCTGGCCGCTCCCGGACCCGATGCGATGACCAGCGGAACCATGCCGAGAATGAATGCCAATGAAGTCATCAGAATCGGACGGAACCGCAGGTGGGATGCGTGCAGGGCCGCATCAATCACATTCTTTCCCGCATCTACTTCGTCTTTGGCAAATTCGACGATCAGAATGGCATTCTTCGCAGCCAGTCCGACCAGCATGACAAGGCCAATCTGGAAATACGTGTCGTTTTCCAGCCCGCACAGTGCGACGCCGGCGTATGCGCCCAGTGCGGCGACAGGAAGCGAAAGCAGGACGGCTATCGGGACGCTCCAGCTTTCATACAGTGCAGCAAGGAACAGGAACACGAACAGGAATACCAGCGTAAGAATCATGCCTGTCTGTCCTCCTGCCTGTTTCTCCTGATAGGAAAGTCCGCTCCATTCTACGCCTATATTGTCGGGCAAGTGTTCTTCGGCCAGTTGCTCTATCAGTTCCATAGCCTGTCCGGAACTGTAGCCGTGTGCGGCCGTTCCGCGGATGATTGCCGTGTTGAACATGTTGAACCGTTTGATGCTTCCCGGACCGGTTGTGTATTCAGTGTTTCCGAGTGCGGTGAGCGGAATCATGTTGCCCGAGCTGCCGCGCACGAAAAACAGGTTGATGTTGTCGCGGTGTTCGCGATAGGGCGCTTCCGCCTGTATGTATACGCGGTAGATACGGTTGAACATGTTGAAGTCGTTTACATAGAGCGAACCGGTGTATGCTTTCATCGTGGTGAATACGTCTGCCATGGGAACGCCCGAAAGCTTTACCTTGTCGCGGTCTACATCGAAGTAGAGCTGCGGTATTTCGGCCTGCAATGAGGATGAAAGTCCGCTCAGCTCCTTTCGTTGCGAGGCGTAATACATCAATGTGTCGGCCGCTTGCACGAGGTTTTCATAAGTAGCGTCGCCGCGTGCCTCCAGCTGCATTTCGAAACCTCCGGAAGTACCCAGTCCCGGAATTACGGGCGGTGTGGAGAGATAGACTTTGCATTCCGGATATTTTTCAAACTCGTTCTGGACATCTGCCATCACCTCTTCGATTGTTGTATCGTCGCGTTCTTTCCATTCTTTCAGAATGACGGTCAGT
Organism: Bacteroides sp. ET225; assembly: GCF_024733745.1. NCBI lineage: Bacteria > Pseudomonadati > Bacteroidota > Bacteroidia > Bacteroidales > Bacteroidaceae > Bacteroides > Bacteroides sp. ET225. The sequence continues at coordinate 97,668 of NZ_JANRHN010000007.1, forward strand.
GTGCTTCTGGCCTGGCTTGTGCCGACACGAGGACTGGTTCCGGTTACGTTCTGCACATATTCTACGGCGGGATTCTTCATCAGGTAGCTGACGGCCCGGTTGGTTATGATGCGTGTGCGTTCGAGTGTCGTGCCTTCAGGCATTTCCAGCTCGACGGTGAAATAGCCCTGGTCTTCCGTGGGAAGGAAGCTGGTTGGAATCAGCCGGTAGAGCACGAAGATGAACACGAGCACCATGCCGAATCCTGCCGTGATCCGTTTGGGGTGCTTGATGATTCTGCTGATTCCGGAAACATATTTGCGGTTGCCGAGGTCCAGCCATCGGTTGATGGCCCGGAATACGCGGTTTTTAGGCTTGTTCGGATCTTGCGGCTTGAGAATCAACGAACACATGACAGGACTTAGGGTGAGCGCCACTACGGTTGACAGCAGCACCGAAACCGCAATGGTGATACTGAACTGGCGATATAGCTGTCCGGTGATTCCCGACAAGAAACTTACCGGAACGAATACGGCGGCCAGCACCATCGAAGTGGCGATCAGTGCGCCTGTCAGTCCGTCCATCGCTTTTTTCGTTGCCTCATACGGGCTCAGATGCTCTTCTTCCATGATGCGTTCCACGTTTTCAACAACCACAATGGCGTCGTCCACAACCAGACCGATGGCAAGAACCAGTCCGAGCAATGTCAGAATGTTCAGCGAGAAGCCGAAGATAAGCATGAAACCGAATGTTCCGATCAATGAAATCGGCACGGCTATGGTAGGAATCAGGGTGGCGCGCCAGCTCTGGAGAGAGAGGAATACCACAACGATCACCAGAAACAACGCTTCGAATAGTGTCTTGTATACTTCATGGATTGACTCGGAAATGTAAGTCGTCATGTCGAACGGCACTTCATATTTCATTCCTTCCGGGAAGTTCTGGCTGATTTCGTCCATGGTGGCCTTTACCCGTTCGGCCACGTCCATCGCGTTGGCTCCGGGCAGCATGTAAACTCCCAGAACGGCAGCGTTTCCTCCGTTGATACCGCTTTCTGTATTGTATGACTGCGCTTCGAGCGATACGCGTGCCACGTCGCGCATACGGATCAGCGAGCCGTCGGAATTGGCGCGCAGCACGATCTCTTCGAATTGGGCCACCGATGACAGACGTCCCTGGGCCGTGATTGGAATGGTGATGTCGAGTCCGTTTACGGGCTGCTGTCCGAGCACTCCGGCAGCCGATTCACGGTTCTGGTCCTTCAGCGCGTTCTGCACGTCTTGTACGGTCAGGCCGAAATTAGCCAGGCGAGCCGGGTCAAGCCAGATTTGCATGGCGTAATAGCGGCTGCCTATGTTTGATACGCGGCCTACGCCCGGAATACGGCGGAGAAGGTCGAGCACGTTCAGCGTGGCGAAATTGCTCAGATAGATTTCATCGAACTTCGGATCGTTCGAAGTCAGACAGATGGTCATAAGCTGGCTTGCCGCCTGCTTTTCGATTTCGATACCGTTTTGCACCACTTCGGCGGGCAAGCGCGATTCGGCCAGCTTGATGCGGTTCTGGATTTCGACGGCCGCCAAATCCGGGTTGGCGGATATGTCGAACGTTACCGTTGCCGAAAATCCTCCGGAGTTGGAACTGTTCGATTCCATATAGAGCATGCCCGGCGTACCGTTCAGTTCCTGCTCGATGGGGGTGGCTACGGCCTGCGACACGGTCAAAGCACTTGCACCCGGATAAGACGCGCTGATTTTCACCACCGGAGGAGTGATCTGAGGGTATTGGTCGATAGGCAGCATGGTAAGTCCGATGATACCGATGATGACTATCAATATGGAGATGACGATCGAGAATACGGGCCGATCGATAAAGAAACTCACTTTCATGGATTGCTACGTTTAGAATTATGTGGTTTATTCGTCCTTGTTTTCTTCTTCTTTGGGGGCTTCTCCCAAACGCATTTTGACTCCCGGGGTCAGCTTGTGGTAGCCTTCGTCCACAATCATTTCTCCTGGTATCAGTCCCCGTTCGATTACGATGTTGTTTCCGAATTCGGGGCCCAGTTCGACAAAACGCTTTTCAGCAGTGGAGTCTTTGCGCATCACATAAATGTAGGAGCCTCCTTTTTCGATGATGATAGCCTTTTGGGGGACAACCGTCGCATTCTCACGCACATCGAGAAGCAGCCTGACTTTTGTGAACTGTCCCGGAAGAAGCACGTGCTCGGGGTTGTTCATTTCTGCGCGCACAGAGAATGTTCCAGTTTTGGGATCAACCTGCGGTTCGGCAAAGTCCACCAGTCCTTTATACGGATAAATGCTGTTGTCCGGCAATGTGATGGTTACGGTCGGTTGCCAGGAGCGGGTAGAATCCTTCTGGCCTATGATGATGTTGCGTTCTTTGCTTTTGAGGTAATCAAGCGCCGTCATGCTGAAGTCGATCAGCACGGTGTCGCTCTTTACGATGGTTGCGAGCAGCGACTTGCCCGATGTGCCTACCAGCGTACCGAGGTCGACATGGCGTTCGCTGATCTGTCCGGAAATCGGGGAGCGCACCACGGTGTATCCAAGTTCCTGCTCTGCCTGGTCCAAATCGGCCTGGCTCATGCCGACGCTGGCCACAGCCGTTTCATAGGCGGCTGTCGCATTGTCCAGGTCGAGCTGGCTGGCCGCATTCTGTTCGTAAAGCGGGCGGATACGGTTCAGGTCGCGTTCGGCCTTCCGCGCCGTAGCCTCGTCTTTTTTCAGCTGGGCGCGCGCCTTGTCTACTTTTGCCTGATACTGGTCCTGGTTGATAATGAACAGAACCTGGTTCCGTTTCACCTGTGTGCCTTCTTCAAACAGCATCTGTTCGAGAAAGCCTTCCACACGGGCGCGCACTTCGACGAACTGCTGCGCTCTTACTCTTCCTACATAATCGCCGTATATTTCCACATCCTGTTTGAGGGCAGGCGTGGCATGTACGATCGGAAGCTCGGGAGCCGGCTTGGGCTTGTGGGTCAGAATCAGGTAAGCCGCGATGATTACTGCTATGCATATTGCCGCATAGATGGTTTGTTTCCTTCTAATCTTTAAATCCTTTACAGACAAAAAACGTTTCATATCTATTATTCTATTTGTTGTTTATAGAAACCTTGTAGCAAAAGCAATATATATGCCAAAGATAAGAAATTATTCTATTGGTTGATATTCAAATCCATAAATAGATCCGGGCTAAATGCTTGTGTGGAAGAACTGTGGATTTATTCTACACAAACTGTTCTCTCCACATGTGCTTGAGGGCTGAAACGGGGTGATGCAGCAGCATTCTCGGCCCTGCATATTTCATGACCTCCCCAATTCTCCGCTTCATATCGGGCTTGTAGCAGTGAACCGGACATTTCCGGCAGGTTTTCTTCTTTTCCCCGAACGGACAGCGGGAGAGCCTTGCGTGCGCATATTCCAGAAGCTGCCTGCACGAACCGCACAGCTCTTCGTTGCCTTCCCTGTGCCGGCAATAAAGCCGGATCATCTGTTCTACCGTCCTTTTTTCTTCTTCTATTCTTGAATGTCTGCGCATGTTTTCTGATGACTTCGTGTGTGCAAAGGTAAGACAAAAATCGGACGTCCGCAATCATCTTCCCGAAACTCCGGGTCATCACCGATAAAATCTATGGTTCGAAGGCAGGACTGTATAGTTCGAGCGTGGAACGTAAAGTCTGGTCCGTTGTATGCCGGGAATTTCCGGTATGTCCGCCCGTCTGTTCTTTGTTCCCTTCGTGTCCGGCCACGGAAAGATTTGAGTCAGTTTTCAGGCGGAGATATGATTTCCGTTCATATATTTTCGTAATTTTGCACCCGGAAAAAATCTTTAAACAACATGGAATTAGAGGAACATTTAGAAACGACTGTAAAGGCCCACGACCAGCTGCTGCATCGTAGGGTCGATCTTTTGCTGCGCACGGGGAAAGTATTGGTGGAAAGTCTGGCAGACACAAACCGTATTGTACGTAACATGAAGCGTACGGCTGCTTATCTGGGTATTCCGGAAGAGAAACTCCACATCAACGTCAGCTTCACGATGCTGATGGTGAATGTGAGCGACGGTGACTATTCTTTCACCAAGTTCCAGCGGATTGAGGGGCATGGCGTGAATATGACGGCCATTTCGGAAATCAGCAAGCTTTCCTGGCGGGCCATCGAGAATGACTATTCGCTTGACAAGTATGAGGAAGAGCTGGAAAAGATTCGTACCAAGAAGCGCAATTACACTCCTTGGCAGGTGGCCGTCGGAGCGGGTTTTGCATGCGGCGGATTTTGCGTTCAGTTCGGCTGCGACTGGATGGCCTTTCTGTATGCTTCAATCGCTGCCATTCTGGGAATGCGTCTTCGTCAGATCTGCAACGAGTCCGGTCTGAACCATTATATGGGCATTGCCATTTCTGCCTTTGTTGCCACCGTTGTTGCATGGGCTACAACCTTGCTTCCTGGCGATTGGACTTCTACACCGTGGCATCCGCTGCTGGCCTGTGCCCTGTTTATTGTTCCGGGTGTTCCTTTGATAAACTTTGTGGATGACATGCTTGACAATTACATTCAGGTCGGCATCGTGCGTGCCGTCAATACGCTGCTGATGGTTTCGGCCATGGCGTTCGGCATCGCTTTTGCCGTGAAGCTCTGTCAGGTAGACAACTTTTTCCCGACCATCAGCATGGTTCCGCACCACAATTATCTGGAGTATGCGATTGCCGCTGCCATTTCGGCCATGGGATTCTCCATGATTTTCAATATCCAGCGCCGCCTGCTTTGGGTGGTTGCCATCGGCGGCATCATTGCCGTTTGCACGCGCAATTTTGTCAATCTGGGTCCCAGCACCGACAATATCGGTCTGGATATGGGATTGGTTATCGGTTCGTTTACCGGCGCTGTTGTGGTCAGCCTGATTGCCATCAAGGCGGTCCACTGGTTTCATGTGCCGAATCACGTGCTGACCATTCCTTCGGTGATTCCGATGATTCCGGGAGTACTTATGTATCGTATGCTGTTCGGACTGATCAACATGAATGTCCAGACAGCCGAGCAGGTGACTCCGTTGATAAAAGCAATCGAGAGCGGCGTAAATTCCGGCCTCATAATCATGTGCATTTCATTGGGAGTAGCCATCCCTAATATTTTCGGCCGCCGGTTTATCGCTCACTCGAAGAATGCCCGTCTGCACGAGCTGCTGAAAGAGCGCAAGGAACGCGGCAAGTTTATCGAATGGTAATTTTCATTTTTAATTTCAAGAAATATGATTAGACTTAATGTTTTTATTCAGGCGGACGAGAAGAATCACGCCGCTGTGGTTGAAGCTGCAAAAGAACTTGTTGCCGCTTCGTTGAAAGACAACGGTTGCATAGCTTATGATCTGTTTCAGAGCGCAACCCGTCCGGATGTGCTGATGATTTGTGAAACGTGGAAAGACGCTGAAAGCCTGAGTGCACACGAACAGTCGGCTCATTTCACAGCATTGGTTCCGAAAATCCAGAGTCTGGCTGAAATGAAGCTGGAGAAATTTCAGTTCTGATTTTTCGGGAGAAATATAAAGAAAAAGAAGGTGTGTCGAAATATAATTAGCTTTCATTTTGTCATCCTGAACGAAGCGAAGGATCTCGGAAATATAAGCATGATACATGCTAGATGTTTACTTCATTCAATATGATATTACTTTTTGATAGCCCAATTTGTTTTGGCACGCCTTCTTTCTTTTAGTCAGTTGCTCTTTGTTCAGAGCTTTTTCAAGCCTTTTAATTCAGATGTATCTTTTGCCTCTATGATGCTGATGGCATATCCTCCGGCAGCGACAGCTCTTAAATTCAGTTTGGTTTTGTTCGTAACGATTCCTTTTTTGATTGTATACGATTGAGGGTTGGTCTTGTAGTCGGCATCCTTTCCATCTGCATAGACTGTTGCGATATATTTCTTGTCGGCATCCAGAAAATCCAATGTAATTTTTGACGTGTGTTCGGCATCGCCCGCTACACACCCCACAAACCAGTTACCAGTGTCTTTTGCTTTGCGTGCAACGGTGATAAATTTGCCCGGTTCTGCTTCCAGGTATTTGCTGTCATCCCAATCCACAGCTACATCTTTGATAAACTGAAATGCGTCCATAAATCTTTCATAGTTTTCGGGGATATCTGCTGCCATCTGCAGTGGACTGTACATTGTTACGTACAGAGCCAGTTGGTTGGCTATGGTTGCGTTTACATGCGAATGGTTGTTCGGATTGATCTTTTCAATGTCCATTTCGAATATTCCCGGCGTATAGTCCATCGGTCCCCCCTGTAAACGGGTAAACGGGAGTATTGTTGTATGAAAAGGTTTGCTTCCGCCGAAAGCTTGGTATTCGGTTCCTCTTGCAGATTCATTGCCTATCAGATTCGGATATGTGCGGCACAAACCTGTTGGGCGTACAGCTTCGTGCGCATTTACCATAATCTTATGTTTGGCAGCTTCTTTTACACAATGCAGGTAATGGTCGTTCATCCACTGGCCGTAGTGATGTTCCCCATAAGGAAGCATGTTGCCTACATATCCGCTTTTTACGGAATTGTATCCGTATTTGTTCATCAGTTGGTAGGCTGCTTCGAGGTGCCGTTCGTAGTTGACGGAAGAGCCTGAAGTTTCATGATGCATCATCAGCCGGACACCTTTAGAGTGCGCATATTCGTTCAGTGCTTTGATGTCAAAGTCAGGGTAGGGAGTTACGAAGTCGAATACATAATTTTTTTGATTGCCAAACCAGTCTTCCCATCCAATGTTCCATCCTTCCACCAATACTTGGTCGAATCCGTGTTCTGCCGCAAAATCGATGTAGCGTTTCACATTATCGTTGTTGGCGGAATGTGTTCCATTCTTTGGGAGTTTGCTGTAGTCGCAGTTTTCTAACTTGACAGACGGCAAGGCATTTGTGTATGACCATGTTCCTTTTCCGGTAATCATTTCCCACCATACACCTACATATTTTACGGGTTTTATCCAAGAAGTGTCTTCCAGTTTGCAAGGTTCGTTCAGATTCAGAATGAGATGTGATGCGAGAATGTCGCATGCATTGTCTGAAACGATAATCGTACGCCAAGGTGAATGGCAAGGCGTTTGAAGCCGGCCCTTGTAACCTTCTGCATCTGGAGTCAGCCAGGATTCGAAGATCATGTTTTTGTCGTCCAGATTGAGATGCATGCATGAATAGTCTGTCAGTGCAGCTTCATGCAGGTTGATGTACAGTCCTTCTGCCGTTTTCATTTGCAGAGAAGTTTGTACTCCTGTTTCTGAGAAAACAGTCTGCGAGGCATTCGACGTGACTGCGTTCCGGAGAAGTCCGCGTATCTCAGACAGTTTGGATTGTGTATAATCATATTCTTGCGTGTCATAATCGCCGGGAATCCACCAGGCTGTATGGTCACCTGTCAGCGCAAATTGGGTATGTTCTTCCTTTATGGTAAAATAGACCAGATTCTTCTGTTGCGGGAACTCATAGCGGAATCCTACTCCGTCGTCGTAAACACGGAAGCGAATGTTCATGTAGCGGTTGGTTGCAGGCTGTTTCAGCTCGGCCACCATTTCGTTGTAATGGTTTCGGATTTCTTTCACTTCTCCCCATACAGGTTGCCAGGTTTCGTCGAAAGAAGATGTCGAGATGTTGACTTGTTCAAACCCGTCCATGAGGTTGTTCCCTTCACGCAGTTCCACTCCCAGTTTGCTTTCTTTGATGACCGGTATCTCTTTGTAATTAACCTTATAAGTCGGTATTCCGTTTTTCAGCCGGAAATCTATTGATATTTGTCCGTTAGGTGATTGGATAACTTTTGCATGAGATGTGATGGCTCCCAGCAAGAGAACGGCAAGTGTAAGTTTGATTTTCATGGTGTCAATAATATTATGAGGTTATTTATATTCAATAATCAGCATGTCCCAGTATTTTAATGAGGGGAGTTTCATTTCCAGTCGGTCGCCGTTTGTTTTGAATCCGATAGGGCACAACGCTCCTCCCGCAAAGTCCGGCGAAGCCATCCAAATTCCTTTGACTGGGCGTGAAGGACGGAAACTGAACTTGGGGTTTTCCGTAAGAATAGGTTCCGGCATGGTTCCGTCGTCGTCACGCCATTCGTCGCTGTTTGCCTGCGAGAAGTTCAGTAGATGGATGATATCTTTGTCTTTCAGATTGCGGGCGATGACGCATAGCGTTTCTGTTTGTGGAGGCCATTGGCTGACGGTAAACTTTCCGTCGGCCGATTCAAGGTCAACTGATGTGTTTAGGGTGCCTTCATCACGCAGGACATTCTGATAAGCGGTGAGAAAGTCGTAGTAGTGTACAATAGCTTGCTTTAATTCTTCGCTCATGGTCAGGTTGTTGTTCGGGAAGTATTCTTTGCACAGCATGTGCGGTCCGAGTTCTAAATGCGACCCTCCCAAAGCGAACATTACAGCATCAGTGAGCAGTACGCCCGGAGTGTTGAACTGTCCTTTGTTGTCGGCAAGCCTATAGTTCATGTAGGCTGCGAATACCGTATTCAGTCGGTTGCCACTGTAGTTTGCATTTTCGTCGATGATTTGTTTGAGGTGGCTGAATTTCGCTTCAGTGCGGTCGGCATCTTTTCCCCAGACTTCATTGTACAGAAAGTCTACAGCTCCGCTTTGCGCGATATTTTTACTTCCATATCTGCTTACGGCATTCATGACCAGACGTTTGTCAGGATGTGCTTCTTTCATTGCTTTGATGAATGACGCGTATCCTTCCGGAAGATCCACTTCTTTTCCGTATACGTTGAATACCGTTCCGCGATCGCCTAACTGATCAATCTGATACCCGTCGAAATCAAACTGATTATATACGTCTGCATTCCGTTCTGCCAGATACTTTTGCCAGGCAAGGTTTCCCGGGTCTGTCAGGTAAATGTCGCTTTTCCATCCGTCAGGCAGATCATGGGAGTCGCGAGTCTTGGCTGCATAGTCTTTATAGAGTCCCCATGAATCGCTGACCCCATCTTCGCGTGCATCTGCGAGGGCTCCGAAGCAGAGGTTGTAGAAAATTGATTTCATGCCATATGTATGTTGTATGTTGATGTATTTTTCGATGGTTTCAGCATATACGTCCCGATTGGCAATATCTTTGTATATGTTGAGAACCTGTCCGTCGTGCGTGCTTCCAAGCGGCCAGTGGTGTTTGTTGTGCCAATCCTGAAACTGCACGCCGTTGATATGGCAACGTCTCAGAAAGTTCATTTCGTCTTGAATGGTTTCATCGGTCTTTTTTCCAAAATCCGCTACAAAGCCGTATCTGGGGAAACGTTTCCAGTCGCTCGAAGCATCTATGGCAATGGTTCCGTAGATGGTTTCTATACCGTTTGATGACGAATAGATTTCGGCCATATAGCCGGTAAAGTCTTGTTCCGGAAGAGCCCAGTTCCATGAGTTTCCGGTATAGTCCTGTTCTGCAATCACTTCCTCTAATTGACGGTAACGGATTTTTGTTCCGGCAGGGATTTGTCCTTCTGCAGTGAACTGGACGTTTTCTCCCGGGGCGTAGCAGGCTTTGTCTGTGGTGAGCCGGATTTTTGGACCGGCTGTAATGCTGACAGACACATCTCCTCCCGAATGGTCTGACGGATTGATTCCCGTTGTTGCGTTTTCATCTTTGCATGAGGCAAAAAGCATGAAGCATGATACTAAATAAAATATCTTTTTCATGGTGTACGTATGTTTTAGTTTTTAATGATGGTAAGCGTTTCTGTTGCTTGATTTAAAGTGATGGTGTAGCTTCCGGATTCTGTGACCTTCCATTTGTTGTCAAGTGCACCATATCCATAATCGGGGTTTGTCTTGTCTATTAGATACATGACATGTTCTCCCGGTGTGAGCTCTTCTCCGGCTTCTTCTGCCATGAACCATGCGCCCATCCAGTCTTCTTGGTTGTCGCAGCTGAATTTGATTTCTCCAGCATTGAGGTTTCCTGTCCACTGCAAGGTGTGGCTGTCGTCTTGCAAGGTCATTGATGTGCTTGACGGCATATCCCATCCGTTTGGTGTGGCATCTCCTACCAAATAGATTGTTGTATAAGGGGTAAACGGGTTCATAATCATTTTTTCCTTTCCGTCAGTAATGTCAAGGCGTATTTTATAGATTTTTCCACATTCATTTTCGTTTAAAACCCATTTTTGGTCGCTTCCTCCCAGTTTTACATTTTGGTCGGTATAAGGAGCTTTGTCTTGTGTGGACATGTACATATTGTCCCAGCTTCCCGCCATTGTCCCGAATTTGAATTCTCCCTCTGCTTTCCATTCGAAGTAGCGGCTGTAAAGGAAGACGAACGGATTGACAGGATCCTTTTTGAGTGGATCAAAGCTCCAGTCGTTGAAGCTTCCTACAAAATAGATCATATCATATGCTGGAGCAAGAGGTTCCGATTTTTGCAGGCTTAGCGTATTGTCCAGCAGGTTAACTGTCAGTTTGTAGAGGTTGGTTTCGCTGACGGTGAATTTCAGATCCTCCACACTGTTGTCTGTTTTCTTGACAATCGGGCATACGGAGCCGTCAGTCAGTTCTGTTCCGTTGTCGGCAGTCCGGACATAAGCCGTAGACAGAAGATCTTTTTCTGTGAAAAACTTGAATTCCTTGTCGGCTGTCAGTTGGGCAACAACGCTGAATATGCCGGGTTGCTGGTTATTTTCGAGAGCCAAAGCTTGCATCTGGCTTGCATCCCATCCGCCATCGGTTGCGTCGCCGCACAGGTAGAGTGTTTCAGCTACAGGTTCATAAGTGGCTATTTTCAATGTGACAGAAGCCGTTTGAGTATATTCTTCATATCCGGAAACTTCTGCTGTAAGTTTGGCTTGTACGTCGAGTGTTTCTCCGTAGTTGAGGCTGATGTTTGCATTGTGCAGGTAGTCGTTCAGTTCTCGCACGGTGAATGTGTACGAAAGCTCCTGGTCGTTGAAAGATTTATCAAACAGAGGTGCTGTTTCCGTATCGTTGGCGGTGTTATTCAGTTCCAGTTTGTAATTCATTCGGGCACTGGTGCCATAATTTGTACCGCTGGTCCACTTCAGAGTGACCGCAGTCTGCGTGGCATCTGATTCTTTCAGGTTGATTTCCTGTTTGTCGGCAGTCAGGACTAATGTATTGTTTCCTTTGTTAAGTTCGGCCAGCTCTTCAGCGCATGACGTGAGCAGGCAAATTACGCTTAACAGTATTCCCGTTTGTGCGAATATATGTTTAAGTTTCATAATCTGTATGTTAAATGATTTATAAACGGTTTGTTCTGTTTCGGGCAACAAGTTGTCTTTTTAATATCCCGGGTTTTGTTCCATCAGTTTGTTTGCGTCCATTTCCACTTGCGGAATGGGAAGCAGCAGGCGGTCTTTGGTTGCGTTTGTCTTTCCGATTGACTGGAAGAACTTCAGCGCATAGTCACCTCCGTCAATGCGAATAAGGTCGAACCAGCGGTGGCCTTCGAAAGCCAGTTCCATGCGGCGTTCATGGATGATCTTTTCTTTCATTTCCTCTTTATCCGTACCTGTATAGTTGTTCAGTCCCGCGCGTTTCCGGACGATATTCAACGGCTCTTGGGCCTTTGCGGTTTCTCCCAACTCGTTCAATGCTTCTGCTTTCATCAGCAATACATCCGCATACCGGTATACGATGAAGTTTTGTGGGCTGGTTTCTGCATCTTGATACAGGTTCAACGACATTGGGATAAGAAATTTGCGTACATTCCTTCCTGTCATGAAAGCATAGCTGGCTTTATATTCTTTTCCGTCAAAGTTGGGGCAGCCTTCATAAAGAACGGTAATGTCCTTGCGGATGTCGCCTGGTTCGTAGGCATTGAAAAATTCATCGGTGGGCTGGTTCCATCCGTATGATCCGTATGTGAATCCGGAATTTCGGGGTCCCATGTAGGTAGAACACCATGACGCTTGTCCGTCGTTAGCCCAGAATCCTCCTGTTCCTGCGTTTTCGCCTGAATATTGAACCTCGAAGATTGATTCGGCACTGTTCTTGTTGTTGATAAGATTTTCGTTCCAAAGGTCAGCGTAAGCGTAATGGCTCAAGTCGTATCCCATATCCTTTATCTGATCGCAGAGATTAACGACAGCTTGGAAGAATCCTTCTTCGGGGGCAAGCAGCTGATAAGTATCTCCGTATGATGCCAGTGTCAGATACACTTTCGCCAGTTGGGTGTATGCCGCATCCTTTGTGGCGCGTCCTAAATCAGCCGGAGCCAGTTCGTTTTTCTGGGGAAGTCGACTGATAGCTTCTTTGCAGTCTTTGATGATCAGGTCATAAACTTCTGTAATGCTGTTGCGGGCTATATCCTTGGGATCGTCCACTTCGGCAGGAACAGTACGTATGGGAACACCTCCGAAACAGCGTACAAGAATGAAATAATAGTGTGCCCGCAAGAAGTAGGCTTCTCCCAGACAGCGTTCCAATATGTCGGGAGCGATGTTTCCCGTATTTTCTGAAAGCGTTTGGAGCGTTGTGTTGCAATTGCCGATGCCTGTATACCCCCCTCTCCATACGCCTATGGCAAGATTGTTGGTTGGAGTGGCATAGAAGTTTGCGATTTCTTTGGTTTCTACGCCGTCGGTTCCGGTAGAAGGGTCGCCGCCTACCTCACTGTTTCCGGCGCAGATGTCGAGTGTCCAGATACGTTGGTTGTAGAGGTTCATTGATTGGAGCGACTGATAGCATCCGTTGGTCATGGCAATGGCAAGTTCGTCGCTGACAGGCATATTTACGTTAGGCGAATCTTGCGGATATTTTTCTAGAAAATCGCTGCAAGATGAGCATGTCAGCAGTGTGGCTGAAATAAAGATATAAAATAGACGTTTCATAATCGGCATTACATTTGGAGGTTAGAAATTGAAGTTAAGGCCAAGGTTGAATGTCCTTGAAATAGGGTAGCGGTTGTTGTCGATGCCGTTGACATCCACTTCCGGATCGAATCCGGAATAACTGGTGATGGTGGCCACATTTTCGCAGGAAATGAATATGCGGGCATTTTCCAAAGTCAGTTTGCTGGTCCATTTTTTCGGGAAGTTATAGCCCAGTGTGATGTTTTTTATACGGAGATAGGAACCGTTTTCTACCCATCTGTCGGAGTTTCTGTTGTTCTTGGCCGGGTCATTTAAGATGGCTCTCGGCATAGAATAGCTTGTGCCTTCTCCTGTCCATCGGTCGAGTACGGCAGTTGTCTGGTTGGCAGCTCCTGCCATGCCTTCATTGCTGATATTGTTGGCATTGAAGATGTCATTTCCGCTCACCCCTTGCAGGTAGATAGACAGGTCGAATCCTTTGTAACTTAGATTATTCATCATAGAGAATATCCATTTCGGATTCGGGTCGCCGATAGTGGTGCGGTCTTCCTCGTTGATCTTTCCGTCGTTGTTTAAGTCTTTGAAGCGGATATCTCCCGGACGGGTTTCAGTGCTTTGAAAGGCATGGGCATCTATTTCTTCCTGATTTTGGAAAATTCCGTCAGTCACATATCCGTAAAACGTATTGATGGGGAATCCGTTGGCGAGCCGGGTGACGTGTTCGCCTCCCAGCTCGTTCCGCATCATCGGAATATCGCTGTTCAGGTCGATAATTTCATTCTTGTTGTAGGTGACGTTCAGGCTTGTATCCCAGTTGAATTCTCCTCCGGTAAAGTTGTAGGTGTGCAATGCCAGTTCAAACCCTTTGTTTCTTACTTTCCCAGCATTGGTCTTGCAGCTTGAAACGGTTTCATCGAATCCGGCTGTGATGGGTACGGATGCTTCTACAAGCATATCTTTCGTGCTTTTTATGTAGCCGTCTACCGACAAGTTGATGCGTGAATTGAACAGGCTCAGATCGATGCCGATATTTGCCTGATGAATAGCCTCCCAGCGTATGTCGGGATTATACAAGCTGGTTGTTGTCAGTGCATCCACCACTTTTCCTCCGAAAGCATATTTGCGTATGTCGAACAGTGCGGCAAAGTCGTAGTTTCCGATGGAAGCCTGGTTACCAGTCACGCCATATCCGGCGCGCAGCTTGAGGTCTGAAACGATGTTGTTTTTCGGAAACCATGATTCTTTTGATATGCGCCATGCCAGTGATGCGGAAGGGAATGTTCCCCATCGGTTGTTTTTTCCGAAGCGCGAAGAACCGTCGCGGCGGACTGTGGCTGTGACGAAATATTTGTCGTCGAAATTATAGTTGGCACGTGCCATGTATGAAAGCAATGCCCATTCGTTCATGCTTCCCGTGAGGCTTGTTATATTTTTGGCGTTGGAGAGTTGGTTGAACTCATCGAAGAGAAATTCGGCAACGTTTCCGTTCATGTAGTCGTACTTGTTCCACTGTGCGGAGCTTCCCAGCATGGCATCTACATGATGTTTCCCGAAATCCTTGTTGAATGTGAAATAGTTGTCCCACAAATAGGTGAATGATTTGTCGCTGCTTTGATACTTGCTGCTTTCTCCTGTTTCGCCGGAAGCTGTCCAGTCGTATTTGGGGAAGAAGTTATTGCTGTACCAGAATTTAGCATCGTATCCGAAGGTGCTTTTGAATTGCAGCCATTCGCAGAATTTGATTTCGGCAGAGATGTTTGCCAGAAAATTGTATCCGTCTGTTTCGCTGCTGTCGTTGTACATTGGTCCTATGGGGTTGCGCATTGTTCCGTACCAGTTGGCTTGCGAGCGGTTGTCGTAGTCTGGATATCCCGGATAGCTCCAGCCGCCGTCTTCTGTTTTTACCGGCTGTGTGGGCAGTGCCTTCATGGCATCGGCAATGCTGTAAGTTCCCTGTTTCTTTCGGTCGGTCGAGAAAGTGAGGTTGTTTGAGAATTTCAGCCAGCTCAACACTTGTGAGTCGGTGTTGGCCTGAAAAGTGAAGCGACGGTAGCTGACCGTTTCTACGGTACCGGTCTGGTTGATGAAACCTCCTGAGATATAATAGTGCGACTTTTCGTTTCCGCCCGAATAACTGAGCGTATAGTTTTGCGTGACACCGCTATGGAACATTTCGTCTAGCCAGTCCGTGCTTTGTGTCAGGCTGTTCGGATCAGTCCATAACGGGTTGGTAGCTTGTCCCGCAGCAGAGAGCATATCGTTGCTGTATGCTGCATATTGTTGTGCGTTCAGCATTTCGGGTTGGTTGGTGATTTGCTGTATCGCCCAATTGCCGCTGAATGAAAGTTTTCCTTTTCCGCTTTCTCCTCTGCGAGTGGTAATCATGACTACTCCGTTTGCTCCTCGTGAACCGTAAATGGCGGTTGCTGATGCGTCTTTCAAGACATCTACACGATCTACGTCTGCCATGTTGATGGCGTTTAAACCCAAATCAGTCGGTACCCCGTCAATTACGACCAGTGGGTTGCTGTCGTTGATCGAACCTACGCCACGTACCCGGATGGTTACATTGTCGCCAGGTTTTCCGCTGTCTACGATTTGGAGTCCGGCTACTTTTCCCTGCAGGGCTTGTCCGATATTGCTTGCCGGTGAGTTACGGATGTCTTTTGATCCGACAGATCCGACAGCTCCGGTCAAGTCGCTTTTTTTCATGGTTCCGTAACCGATCACCACAACTTCGTCAAGCAACTCTGTGTTGTCTTTCAATGTAATGATGATGGGTTGGTTTCCGCTGACTGTTACGTTTTGGTCGGTGTACCCGATGTAGGAAACTAAAAGTATACTCCCTTTGGGAACATTCAGAGAGAATTTTCCGTTGAGATCGGTAACGGCTCCGTTGGTTGTGCCTTGCTGTACAACGTTTGCTCCAATGACCGGTTCGCCGGCGGAATCAAGTACGGTGCCCGAAATTGTTAGTTCTTGGCTGAATGCGCTGGCGGTTACCAGCAGACATCCAAGCAGGGCAGGCATTCGTTTCTTCAGAGAAATAAAAGCATTGTTTTGCATAAAATTAGACTTTAAAATGATGATAAAAAGGATTTTACCTGATGTTTGAATCAGGTGTCACAAAGGTATCTTATAAAAGATGACACATCAGGCTTGTGTATAAAAAAAGTAGTGTTTATGACTATGGCGTAATTGATAAAATATTGGTTTATAGCCTATTGCTGTTTGTGCGTAAAAATAAAAAAGTAGTTCCTTTGTAGCATTTTCTCAAACATTTCTGAGAAATCTTTTCTCAGTCTGATTCTGTGGGCTAGAAAAAAGAGAAAGTTTAAGCATTGGAAATTTTGCGGAATGCTTTTTTGATGAATGTTGTGGGTTTAGGCGGTAAAAGGGAGAGATTGCTTGCGAAAATAGCAGAAAGACATCTGAAAAGAATGACAGTTTGTGAGAGCTCTGTATATCTAACCTGAATATATAAATATTCAGGCCAGATATATATAACATGGAGATATATGTCTTTAGGCTGAAGATATGCTTTCATACAGGTTCTTGTTTGTAGCCTATCTTTATGACGTTTTTTTCAAATTCTTCGCGATTGCCTTTCGCCTTGTTTCGTGCCTTGGTTCGGTAGTTATATATAGTCGTTACCGAATAGCGAAGGAATTGTGCGATTTTTATGCTGTCCGTTATGCCGAGTCTGATAAGTGCAAAAATGCGTAATTCGGTATTGAGCCGGTGCGGGTTTTTTAAATGAATTTGTTCATCCTCGACAAGCAGTTTGTTGAACTCTTCCACGAAATGAGGGAAAAGTTGCAGGAAGGTGTCGTCAAAGTTCTCGTAAAAATCTTTTAGCTGGTCATCTATATACTGTGACGACTTCAGTTTCTGAAACAGTTCTTCTAATTTGCCGGACGCTGCTATTTTCCCCAGACTTTTTCTGTATTCATCCATCTTGTCTATATAAGCGGAGCACTGGTCCATGTATCTGCCTATATATACTTCTTTAAGGGTTATGTTTTCTGCAAGCGAATGGTTTGCATCCTGAAGTTTGGAGTTTGACTTATGCAGGTTATCGTTTGCCTGTGTCAGTTTGTTGTTGGCTTCGATAACTTGGCGGCGTGCCAGAGCCAGCCTTTCCATTTGTTTGTATAGATAATAAATGCCTCCCGAAAGGCATAAGGCCAGCGCAAAGATTACGTATAGCATGATTTTCAGTTTCTCCTGTTGTGCTTCTTTTTCTTTTTGATATGTATCGTTGATAACCGGAAAAAGTTCCAGAACCTCTACGATCCGCAGGCGTGCATTGCATATAGAGGCATCCTCCATGCAAAGTTTTATGCATGTATATGCTCTGTCGATATCCCCTTCTTTGTAGAGTATGACCGCCAGTTCACGTAATGCCGAATATTCGCGAACGGCCGACTTCAAGTCGGCAATGGATGATTCCAGCAGGCAGCGTTTGCGATTTTCATTGTCCTTCTTCAGTTTGTATGCTTCAGAAAGCGTGAACATGAGCATAGCTTTTTCGTGAATTTGCAATGGGTGCGTTCTTGAATATTCTTCCAGCAAGTTTATGGCTTCATCCCATTTGCCGTGTACATTGTATTGGTCCGCTTTTACAATCTGAAAGGTTATTGATTCCGGGTCGTTTACAGTAAGTATTGAGTCGCGGTACAAGTCGGTCTGTTCGTTGTATAATTTTTTCTGGGAAGGGGTGACGGCATAATCATCCATGTATCCGTAAATTGTTCTGCAAATATGGTAATAATACGGAAGCAGATGTTTGGGGAGATTGGGGACTTGAATATCTTTGAGTATGTCTAGGGCTTCTGTGAACATGCCGGCGACTCCCAAAACTTCTGCCATGTTTAAACGTGCGTTGACTATGTATTCCTTGTTTGAAGTCCTTTGTGCTGTTTCATAAAGTTCCCTTACTACATGTAGTGACGAGTCTGCGTTGAACAGTCGATATTCTTCATATAAATTCGAAAGAATCTTGTAGCGTTGTTCCTGAGTGTCCGATTCTTCGAAACGGGCTTGCAAATATGACAATTGCTTTTCTTTGTTTTCCACATAGATATGCCTTTGCTGCAATGCCTGATCCAGTTCATGCAACAATGTCTTAATTTCTTCGTTTGCAGACAAAGAGATGGAGAGAGTCAGATATATTAAGGTTATGAAAAGTCTTTTATTCATCTTTGTTTAATCTTGAAATACAAAGTTAGAAACAAATATGAAAAACAAGATATATTTAGAAAGATATTTGCTGTTTCATTTATAGGCTGGATTTGTTTATAAAAACAAACCCGGCCATCCGTCTGCAAACGGATGGCCGGGCAATTATGTTTCAGTCAAATAATCCTAGCGATTATTTCTTGCCTTCCAGCTTTTCTTTCAAAGCAGCCAGAGCATCGATATCACCCAAAGTAGTAGAGGCAGCCTGATTCTGGATCAGCGGAGCTTCTTCTTTCTTTGAAGCCTTCTTTGCTTTCTTTTCTGCTTTTTCTTCAGCCTTGGCTGCATCTTCGAAGATACGGCTGTGTGACAGGATGATGCGTTTTGCGTCCTTGTTGAATTCGATCACCTTGAACGGGAGCTTTTCATCCAGCTGAGCCTGAGTGCCGTCTTCTTTTACCAGATGTTTCGGAGTTGCGAAACCTTCTACACCGTAAGGCAGAGCCACTACAGCACCCTTATCCAGCATTTCTACAATTGTACCTTCGTGGATAGAACCTACCGTAAATACGGTTTCGAATACATCCCAAGGATTGTCTTCCAACTGCTTGTGACCCAAGCTCAGACGACGGTTTTCCTTGTCGATTTCCAGAACCACTACATCGATGTCAGCACCGATCTGAGTGAATTCTGACGGATGTTTGATTTTCTTGGTCCATGACAAGTCAGAGATATGAATCAAACCGTCAACGCCTTCTTCGATTTCTACAAATACACCGAAGTTAGTGAAGTTGCGTACTTTAGCAGTGTGCTTAGAGCCTACAGGATACTTCTCTTCGATAGTTTCCCATGGATCCGCTTTCAGCTGTTTGATACCCAAAGACATCTTGCGTTCTTCGCGGTCGAGTGTCAGGATGACAGCTTCTACTTCATCGCCCACTTTCATGAAGTCCTGAGCAGAGCGCAGATGCTGTGACCAAGACATTTCTGAAACGTGGATCAGACCTTCAACGCCCGGAGCGATTTCGATGAATGCTCCGTAGTCAGCCATAACGACTACTTTGCCTTTCACGTGGTCGCCTACTTTCAAGTCCGGATCGAGAGCATCCCAAGGATGCGGAGTCAGCTGTTTCAGACCCAAAGCGATACGTTTCTTTTCGTCATCGAAGTCAAGGATAACTACGTTCAGCTTCTGGTCGAGCTGTACAACTTCATGCGGATCGCTTACACGGCCCCATGACAGGTCTGTAATGTGGATCAGACCATCTACGCCGCCCAAGTCGATGAATACACCGTAAGAAGTGATATTTTTGACAGTACCTTCGAGTACCTGGCCTTTTTCGAGCTTGCTGATGATTTCTTTCTTCTGCTGTTCCAGTTCGGCTTCGATAAGAGCCTTGTGAGAAACAACCACATTCTTGAATTCCTGGTTGATCTTGACAACCTTGAATTCCATTGTCTTTCCTACGAATACATCGTAGTCACGGATCGGTTTCACATCAATCTGAGAACCCGGCAAGAATGCTTCGATGCCGAATACGTCAACGATCATACCGCCCTTCGTGCGGCATTTGATGTAACCCTTGATAATTTCTTCGTTTTCAAGCGCAGCATTGATACGGTCCCAAGAGCGGGTTGCACGCGCTTTCTTGTGTGACAGAACCAGCTGGCCTTTTTTGTCTTCCTGGTTTTCGATGTACACTTCAACAGTGTCACCGACTTTCAAGTCCGGATTGTAACGGAATTCGCTCAACGGAATGATACCGTCTGACTTGTAGCCGATATTGACTACAACTTCGCGTTTGTTCATTGCGATAACTGTACCGTCAACCACTTCATGGTCGCCTACCTTGTTCAAGGTGTTGTCGTAAGCCTTTTCCTGATCTTCCTTGCTTACGCTTGACAGTGTTTCACCGTTTTCATAAGCATCCCAGTTGAAGTCTTCAATAGGATGTACGTCTTTTAAGTTTTCCATTAAATAAAAATAAGTTGTTAAATAACTAATTGTGTTAGACTTTATATTGATCTAAATCGGCTGCAAAGGTATAACAATTTCTTGAATATTAAAACCTTTGCAGCCTTTTTTCTTCTTTCCGGCATTTTTTGCGCTTCGGAGTGCGCCTGTCGGTTTCAGGTTCAGTCTTTCAGCGAATATTCTACCGTAGTGACTACACGGACCTTCTTGATATAGGGTGTGTTGGCGTCGCGGTCGCTGATGCTGAACTGTCCCTGGTTGGCATGGCGGATTTTTCCGAGCTTGCTTTCAGAGTCCTTTGCAAACTTTTCGGCGGCTTCGCGTGCGTTTTTGGTGGCTTCCTCAATCATTCCCGGCTTGATCTTGTTGAGGCTCGTGTATTCGTATGAAACATTGTAGCGATAGTCGCCGCCCGTGATTGCGATGCCGCGTTTGAGCAGTTCTCCCTGTTCGCTTATCAGTTTCCTCACCAGTTCCACCTTGTTTGACGTTACGGTGATGACTGAAGTAACATTATAGCGGAAAGGTGAATCGTTGTTGCTGTAGCGTTCTGCTTTCTGGTCGATAATGTCAGGAGCATTTACGCTGATTTCGTTTTCATCTATTCCTTTTTCCTTCAGAAATTCCAGAATGGTCTGGTTCGAACGTTTGATGTCCGTGTAAAGCGCGTTCAGGTCATTGCCCAGACTTTTGTATACGAGCGGCCATGTCACTTTGTCGGCAGGGACTTCCATTTCGGCCAGTCCTTTTACGTTTACGCTGCGGTCTTTTTCAGAGAAGTTGTTTAGTCCGCAATTGATGAACACTCCTAGCAGGAGGAATCCCAGAGCCAGTATAGAGGCTTCAATTTTCCAGCTTTTCATAACGATAAATGTTTGTTTAAATGTTTTTAAAATGATACTTGGCCAGTTCCTGTATGGGATTTTTCAGATAGAGCGAGGTGGTGAAACCAGACTTTCCGGCGCTTTCGTTTATTTCTTCCTGAAAAAACCATGCGACAGATCCCGTAAAGGATACCGGCCATTCTTTTCCGTAAAGATAGACATTTCTTTTGAAGAAATCATCAAAACATCTGATGAGAAAATGATGTACCTGTATATTTTTTCTATATTTATATATGTAAGGTGTAAATCCGGCGAGAAAACGGTTGGCTAAAGGTTCGCGGTAGATGCGGTCCAGCAGAAGGGAAGGGGTGAGATTGAATTCGGCCAGCAGTCCTTCAAGCAGTTCCGGAGGGAGCTGTCTTTTCATGCAGTCGCTTATGAACCGTTTGCCCAGGCAGGCGCCGCTGCCTTCGTCGCCGAGAATATAGCCGAGAGGCGGGATGTTGTCCAGAATCTTCTCTCCGTCATACAGGCATGAGTTTGAGCCGGTGCCGAGGATGCAGGCAATCCCTTTTTGGTTCTTGCACAAGGCTCTTGCGGCTCCCAGCAGGTCGCTTTGCACTTCGATAGCATGGCACGAAGGGAACAGGTCATTCAGGCTTCGCAAGATGCCGGCGGATTTTTCCGGAGTGCATCCCGCTCCGTAAAAAAAGATGTGAGAGATATTTTCCGGAGAGAAGGGGAGTTGTCCGACCAGCTGCTCGGAAATGATCAGGCGAATCTCTTGTTCTGTCAGGTGAAAGGGGTTGATTCCTTGTGTGTGTATAGGCTGGGATCCGGTGACGCTGTCACCGAACACCCAGTCTGTCTTGGTTGCGCCGCTATCGGCTATGAGTATCATATCTTCATCTTCTGATTAGTGGCAATGGCCGCATCCTCCTCCGCAGCAGCTTTCGTCGTTGTGATGTCCTTCGCCGCATTCGTGATCGCCGCAACCGCCTCCGCAGCCTTCGCATCCTCCTCCGCAGCCTCCGCTCATCGCGCTGACGATCTGTTCGATTTCTTTGTTGGTTGCGTCGCGCATTTCGATTACCGAACCTTCAAATATCAGGTCTTTTCCGGCATGGGGATGATTCAGGTCGATTACCACCTTGTCGTCTGTAATCTCGCCTACGTTTGCATAGAAGCGGTTTCCTTCGCCGTCGTTCATCATGATGATGTTGCCTTCGAATATGTTGTCGCTGTCGAACTTGCCGTCAGGTCCGTTGAACACGGATTTCGGAAGCTGTCTTACGTTGTCTTCGTCGCGTTCGCCATATGCTTCAGCGCAAGGGATGGTAAAGTTGAACTTGTCACCCTTGTTCAGTGCCAGAATTTCCTTTTCAAAACGGTCCAATGTATATCCCAGTCCTGAGATGAACTGGAAAGGGTGTTCTGCGGATGCTTCTTCCAGCAGTTCCTTTTTCCCGTCAGTGATGGCATAGAGCTTGTATGCCACCGTGATGTACTTATTTTCCATGAATGAATCTGAATTAAAAATGTTTCGTGCGCAAATATACGAATTTTGCCATAAAATAATGGGATGAAAGGAAAGTTTGAGCAAAATTGAGCATTCTTATCAGGCTGCAGGGGACGGTTTGGAACCCAATCCCGCATCACTTCTTCCTGGCGTGGAAAAACTTCAAGTCTGTTATCATGTCCTTGTTTGTTGGAGAAGTGCCGTAGCGTCGGGAGGTTATGGGGACAGACTGCTGTGTCTGGCTTCCCCAGTTCACTTTGCCGGAATAGACAATCCTGTTTTCCCAATACAGCGTGCCTTCCACAAAGACCGTATAAGTACCTTTCGGTACGGGGTTTCCTTTGTCGTCCGTACCGTCCCATGTGTAGTTTACTGTTCCGTTGCGTGGAGTGGCTCCGGTGAGGGCATCAATCTCGTCGGCAGGCATTTCTGCCGGCTTTGCCTTGCGGACCCATGCGGGAACAGCGTCTTTCCGGTAGGCGTATCCGCCTTTGGCTGTAAAGGAAGTAACATAAAGCGTGCGGACCAGCCTGCCGGTTTCGTCCTCTATCCAGATGGCGTACTGGCTGGAGGCAATGCCTCCCCGTTGGAATCTGAACGAAATGTCCAGGCACTCTTTGGACGTGTTTTCAAGTGCCCCTTCTTTTGCATAAGAAGGGGTGCAGCTCTGCATGCAAATGCAGGCAGGCAACAGCATTGCGGCTAATAATCTGGCTTTCATATCTTTTTATTCGTCAAATTTGTAGCAGTTCAGTCCGATGGCAGGGTTGTAGGTGCGTGTGACGGTTTCTTTGAAATCTTCCACCACAAACTCTCCCGCTCCGTTCAGCGTGGCGGAAAGCAGATGTCCGGCCAGTGCCGAATAGTCGCTGCGTCCTGCAGTCACATGCAGGTGCAGGTAGGTTTTTCCGTCCATTGCCGAAATGTTTCCGATCAGATTGGCTATTTCCATCTGTTCCCGGAACGTTTTGTCCTCATATTGCTTTGATTCCGGGTTGAAGAACCGAAGTGTCAGTTCGTTGACTGCGCCTATGCCGCAGACTGTTCCCGATTTGATGCCTTTTTCATCGCAGAACGCTGTCAAGGCTCGGACGATTTCTTTGCGGTTCTGGATACTGACGACGTATCTGTTGCCGATTTGTTTGTATGTATACATGTCATGCAGGTTTTGCGCGCTTGCCGAAGCAGACAGCAGTCCGGCAAGCAGCATGGTGAATACTGATATTTTTTTCATGCAGGTAGAATCAAAAGAGTTGGGATGAAAACTCCGGCCGCTGGTCGTGGTGCCAGTAGGGATAGGGCTTTTGTGTCCGGCTGGCTGCATCGAGGCGCTTTACCTGCTCTGGCGTGAGTTTCCAGTCTACGGCTCCAAGATTCTGGCGAAGCTGTTCCTCGGTGCTGGCTCCGATGACAAGGCTGCATATCGTGGGGCGCTGCAATAGCCAGTTGAGAGCGACTTGCGCTACGGCCTTCCCTGTTTCTTCCGCCAGTTCGTCCAATACGTCCACAATATTGTACAGCCGTTCGTAAGACACGATGTTGTCCCTTACCGGCGCACCTCCGCGTGCCACCCGTCCGTCTTCCGGGGCGGGGCAGTTCCGGCGGTAACGTCCCCCGAGCCGTCCTGCGGCCAACGGACTCCAGACCACAGTGCCCACTTGCTGGTCGATTCCCAATGGCATAAGCTCCCACTCGAAGTCCCTGTTCAGGAGCGAATAATATACCTGATGCGCAATGTATCGGCTCCAGCCGTAGCGTTCGGAGATGGATAAAGACTTCATCAGCTGCCAGCCGGAAAAGTTAGAACAGCCGATATAGCGTATTTTGCCGCTTGCTATCAGATCATCCAAAGCTCTCAACGTTTCTTCGACCGGCGTGTTCGAGTCGAAACCGTGGATGTAGTAAAGGTCGATATGATCCGTGCCGAGCCGGCGCAGGCTTTCCTCACAGGCTTCTGTCAGGTGAAAGCGCGAGGCACCCTTGCTGTTCGGGTCGTCCCCCATGGGGAAAGTTCCCTTGGTGGCGATGAGCAGTCTGTTTCTCTTCTGTGCGATAGCCTTTCCCAAGATTTCTTCAGAGAGTCCGCGCGAGTAGATGTCTGCCGTATCAAACATGTTTAGTCCGGCATCCAGGCACATGTCTATCATCCGGGCTGCTTCGTTAGTGCCGGTGTGCCCCCAGCCTTCAAAGCCGTGCGATCCGCCGAATGTTCCAGTTCCCAAAGTCAAGGCCGGGACAAAAAGTCCGGAGCCGTTCAATCTGCGATATTCCATAATTGTAAGCGTTTAAAAGTTCTGCCAGGCATGGGGAGGCAGCGGTTGCCGGCGTTTCCGCTGCCTGCCGTTTGCTGTTTGACATTGCAAAGTTAGGATAAAAAAAAGAAACCGGATTCCACTATATTTGCAGTATGATTCATTATATTTACATGCTGATAAAAAAATGAGTATGCCTGTATTAGAACGTAAGATCATACATGACATGGCGACTTCGTGCAGCCATGTGTCCTATCCCCGCTTTCTCCTTCCTTTGCACAAGCACGTGGAGTTCGAGATTATGCTGTTTACCCGGGGAAGCGGCAAGCAGTTTGTGGGCGAAGGGGTGTCAGACTACAAGGCGGGCGACGTGGCTCTCATCGGGAGCAATGTGCCGCATCTGCATTTGTGCAATTCCAAGCTGCGTCCTTCCTCTGTAGGGAATCAGGAAGACGAGTGGTGTGCCGGCGAAGCCATACAGTTCAGGCCGGATGTGTTTCCCGGGAATATGGGAGAGCTGCCGGATTACCGGCTTATTTATGACCTGTTGCAGAAGAGCCAGTACGGACTCCGGTTTTATGACGAAGGGCTGTTTGCCGAAATGCTGGAGATGGTGAAAGCATTTGACTCGTGCGGATACACCTCGCGCCTTATCTGCCTGTTCCGTATGCTCGAAAGGCTGCACAGCTGCCAGCATGTGGAATTGCTTTCCGGCACGGCATACAACCGCGCCAATCACATTCCGGACATGGAAGAGCCTGTCGACAAGGTATACGCGTATCTTTATAACCATTTCAAGGAAAAGATTACGCTGGAGGAGATAGCGGAATATGTCAGGCAGAATCCCGCGGCGTTGTGCCGGTATTTCAAGCGGCGCACGGACAAGAGCATTTTCCGGTGCCTTGCGGAAATACGCATCGAACATGCGTGCAAGCTGCTGGTTTATTCGGGGATGAACGTATCGCAAATCGCTTACGAGTCAGGATATAATAGTGTGACGTATTTCATTTCCCAATTTGAAAAGATTGCCGGACGCACTCCTTCCGAATACAGGGCGCAGATGAAGCTGTGAGAAAAGGAACGGGCGGAGCGGCAAAAAAAAGAGGCATGTCCCGGAATTGAACCGTGGCATACCTCTTTTCAAATTTCTTTTCCGAAAAATTTATGCTTCAGCTTCGAAAGGAATTACAGAAACAAAGCTTCTGTTATTGGGACCTCCCTTTTTGAAGCATACAGTTCCGTCTACCAATGCGTAAAGCGTATGATCTCTACCCATTCCTACGTTGTTGCCCGGATTGTGGACAGTTCCTCTCTGACGGACAATGATGTTGCCGGCCTTGCATGCAGATCCGCCGAATATCTTTACGCCTAATCTTTTGCTTTCTGACTCACGGCCGTTCTTAGAGCTACCTACACCTTTTTTATGTGCCATTTTCTTCTACGTTTTAAATGATTAAGCAATAACTTGTTTGATAGTCAACTCAGTGAACTGCTGACGGTGACCTCTCAATTTTTTGTAACCTTTTCTTCTCTTCTTGTGGAACACGAGCACCTTGTCTCCCTTTACCAGCGGAGATTTTACTTCGCAAACCACTTTGGCTCCTTCTACGGTAGGAGCGCCTACTGTAACAGTACCGTTGTTGTCAACCAACAAAACCTTGTCAAATTCAACAGTTGCTCCGGCTTCTACGTCCTGCATGTGCTGAACGAAGAGTTTCTTGCCTTCTTCAATCTTGAACTGCTGACCGTTAATTTCTGCAATTACGTACATTTTATTTTATATGTTTAAACGGTTTTTCTCCGCAAGGTGAACCGTTCTCTCCGGCTGCTTCGTCTACCTCCACGGAATAAATCGGCTGCAAAGTTAGGCTTTTTATTTGATTTGGCAAAAGGTTGCGGCGAAAAAAATGCTTCAAATAGCTTTTTCTTCCGGGTCGGGTTCTTATTTGCATTCCGTGTTGCCTGTCTGTTGTATGCAGGTGCAGGTTAAAGCAGTTCGGTGAGATCCTTCATTATGGCAACATGCGGATAGGCTTCCAGCTCTTCGGCGGTTGTGGCTCCATGCAGTACGCCGGCGAAATCCATTCCGGCTGCCTGCGCCGTTTCGGCATCTACAATGCTGTCGCCTATATATAAGGTAGTGTCCTTGTCTGTTCCGAGATTTTCGAGAGCCAGAAAAACGCCTTCGGGCGAAGGTTTGGCGGTTTTCACGTCTTCTCCTCCGACGATAAGGTCGATTATGCCTTCAGGAATATTGTCTTTGGCCAGCTCCATGATCCGGTAGCGGTATTTGGTGGAGATGATTCCGATGTTGGCTCCTTTTTCTTTCAGAGCCTGCAATACGGATACCGTTTCGGGAAACAGACGCGTGTTTGCGGTCATGAACCGGTCGGCTTCTTTCACGTATTCCTTGCGGTATTCTTCAAGTATGGCTTCATCCCCGATGCCCGTAAGTATGGAAAACGAATCCACCAAAGTCTTGCCTATGGTCCGTTTGATCTGTTCGTCTGAGATGCCTGTGTGGCGGTGCCGTTCCAGCACGTTTCGGAAACAGATGACGATGCCTTTTGACGAGTCTGCAAGCGTGTAGTCGAAATCGAAAAGATAAGTGTGATAGCGTTTCATTTGTCTTTAGGTTTGTTAAGCTTGTTTCGGCCGGCAAAGTTACGGAAAATGAGGCGAACTTCAAAAGCCAGGCTCTCGTGAAGATGAAGAAATACGCCTTCGCGCTTGTCTTTATTTACAGTTAAACAGGAATGCTGAAACTGTTAAAATAGACAAAAAACGAAAGCTTCTAAAGTTACGTTTTATTTCTTTTTTGGCTAATTTCGCCCCGCAAAAGATTTAAAGGCGATATGAGATTCAATATAGTCCGTTATAAGAATAAAATTCACGAATTTCACTTCTGGGGCGTTGCGGCTTTGATTTAGTCGCAAGCCTCTTTCGCTATGCCTTATTCATTCATTCTTTAATATAATCAATACAATTTTATGAGCAAAAAGAACAGGCTCATAGTGCTGTTGTATGTCGCAGCGCTATGCAGCCAGAATTTATGTGCCCAGCCGCGTGTTATGGGCGTTGAAGAAATGTTCCGCCTTGCTGATGAGAACAGCAGGAGCGTGCAGGTGTATGCAACGGGAAAAGAAGCTGCATCCGAGGCTTTGAAAGCTGCCAGAAATCAGCGGCTGCCTGATATCACAGCTTCCGTTTCAGGCAGTTACTGGGGAAACGGCAAGCTTTGGGACAGGGATTTCGGTAATGCGATGAAGATAGACATGCCTCATTGGGGAAATAATTTTTCACTCGAAGTGCAGCAGATGATCTATACCGGAGGTGCAGTCAACAGCGGCATCGAACTGGCTTCGCTTGGAAAGCGGCAGGCGGAACTGGACTGGGAGAAGAACCGGCAGGATGTGCGCTTCCAGCTTCTCGGATATTATCTTGACCTGTATAAGCTGAACAATCAGGCGAAGGTATTGGAAAAGAACCTTGAGCTTGCCCGGCAGGTGATTGCAGACATGCAGGCAAGGCGTGGGCAGGGGACTGTCTTGCGGAATGACATCACGCGTTACGAGTTTCAGCAGGAGAGTCTGAAACTGCAGCTGGCAAGGGTGACTGACGCATGCAAAATCATGAACCACAGGCTGGTGACCGCCTTGCGTCTGTCTGAACAAACACTTGTGGTGCCCGATTCCGCGCTGCTGGAAGCTGAGGTGCAGGCATTGGCCGAAAGCGACTGGCAGGAACTTGCCATGCGGAGCAACATCACCCTGAAACAGACGGAAACGGACATTGAGGTGAACAAGCAGCTGGTGAAGCGCGAACGTTCGGAACGGCTGCCGAAAATCTCGCTCTTTGCAGCCGAACACCTGGACGGACCGATAACCATCGAAGTGCCTGTGCTGGACAACAACTTCAACTATTGGTATGTGGGAGTGAATGTGAGCTACAACTTTTCGGCGCTCTTCAAGAATGCCCGCAAGCTGAAGCAGGCGAAGTTGAATGTACGTCGAGCGCAGGAAACGCGTGAACTGGCGCAGGAACAGGTGGAGAATACCGTACAGGCGAGCTATACTGATTTCCTGACGGCCTTTACCGAACTGAAGACGCAGGAAAAGAATGTGCAGCTTGCCAATGAAAACTACAGTGTAACCAGCAACCGTTACCGGAACGATCTGGCGTTGCTGACCGACATGCTGGATGCCGGAAACACCAAGCTCAGTGCCGACATTTGAATTTCCCCCTGCTTTTCCGGATGAAGTTCCGCTTCACCAACAAGACGTTGCTTTCGGCGGCGGCTGCGGGCGTGCTGGCGTGCAACCTGGCTGCTCCTCATGTCACGGTTCTGCCTTTGCTTTGGGCGATTTGTTTCGTGGAGGGAATCTGCAAGATACAGGGAACTTTCGAGTGCATGTCGAACATCCAGCTGTGGATGACGCCGAAGCGTGACTTTACGGTATTTTTCCCGATGCTGCATATCGTTATTCTGGGCAGCATGCAGGTGTCCGATCTTCTCGCCACCCATCTGATGTATCATTATCATTGGACGTATATGCACTGGTTCGTGGCGGGACTGATGATGGTCGATTTGCTGGTCATCACCGTCTGCACGCGGCATTTCCGCGTCGTGAAGAAGTTTCCGCTCTTCGGCATCGACTGGCTTGGCGGGCTGCTTTGGGCCTTGCTCCTGCTGGAGGTGGCCTTTTTCTTCTGTTATGGCGACTGGTATGACTGGTGGAACAGCCCCGTCATCCGTGTGCTGGCCGCGGTCATTGTGCTGACGCTTGCGGTGTGTGTCGGGCGTATGCTTCATGTGCGCCATCCTTTCCTCGAGCCTAAGATGTGGACCTACCGCAACCTGCTTCCGGTGCTTGCGCTCATTACCCTGGTCGAGGCTTTTCTTGCCACGGAACATGTGCTTGAAGAAGTGTTCTACGAAGACGTGATGCACTACGAAGCGCTGGTCAGTGTCCGCCTTGACTGGCTGATTCTGGCGGGAGCGGTTGCCGGATGCCTGTTTGCCTGTTGGTGGATGCATGTCAGGCGTTTCAGCTACCTGCGTCTGATTGCAGTCGGCATCGCTTTCCTGACGTGCTATCTTGTCGGCTTTTACTTTACGCTTTCTGCCGACATCCACATTTCGCAGCTCTATTTGCCGGTGGCGTGCCGCGGATTTGCATACGCGGTGTTGAGTGCGACGTTTATGGTTTGTCTGGAAGAAATCATGACATTCCAGCACTTTTTTCAAGCCTTGAGCGTGTTCAATATGCTGCACATGGTGGTGGGAGGAGTGCTGGGGGCTGCCATTTATACCGAAGCCTTTTCGCACTACGTGTCAGACAATCTGGCGCGCTACGGTTCGGCCATCGACCATGTGCCTTCCGGCTGTTCCGCCCCTTTCGCATTGGGTGAGTATATGGAAGGTTTCATGTCGCGCATGATGGAGGTGAGCATCAAGCAGATATATGGATGGGTCATTTATGCCTGCCTTTTTCTGCTGCTGCTTTTCCTTCTTTACGATGCGCCGATACGGAGAGAACTCAAACGGATGCCGTATTGGCGGAAGTTAAGGAAAGAAATAGCGGATTCTTTTAAGGGAAAGCAGGATGCGTCATAGTCTTTCCGGCATACCGTATACAGGCGGGCGTCGTTCGGGAGCGTATGCCTTTGTGATGCGGATATATCCGGTTTGCTTTCAGAATGTTGCGGAAACGCCGTTTTCTCTGAACCGCATCTGGTGATTTTTCTTTCTTCCAGAGGGCTTTTGAAGGTAAATGCAGGGCATTTATCCCTCCGAAAGCCTTCTGAAAGGGATAAAGGATGAGGAAAATGGGAAAAACAAGGCGGTTATAGCCGAAAAATGTCCCGTCATTCCGGGCAAAACACCGAGGTATTTTGTCTGAAATGACGGGACATCTTGATTCGGATGACGAAACATTTATTTGTGTGGCATGAAATGCGGCTTTATTTTGTCTGGAAGCGCGGTTCCGAACGCCGTTTCCGGTTTGTTATAATGACAGGCTATGGCAGGATTTTCCGGCTGTCATGTCCAACAATCCGCAATGTGATGCTTATTTTGCTTTCAGTTTCCCTTATCTGCTGACATGCTGCATTCTTGCGGGCGCATCAGCCTGCGCTGTTTCCCGCCTCCTCCTGCCTGCCATCTGAAAACGCCGTTCTCAGGGCTTTGAACTACCATAATGTCAGCGGTCGTTTAATAGCTGACACTGCTAATTCCCTCTGCTGAATAAGAAACATTTGTGGTTTTGTCTGGCCTTATCTGCACCCCCACATCTGAATAGAGGATGTCGGCATTGAATATGCTTATTACGTAATTTCCGATGCAGAGCTCAAAATCGCTTTCTTTCGGAACCTTTTTTTCCATGAGGACGATGCTTGGATTTTCTACGGCACATATCGTGACAAGTCTTTCATTGTCCTCCGAATCGAAGCGCACGTGCAGTTTTCCCATCAGTGATTCTTTCGAGCAAGATGTGCAAATGACGGCAATAATGGCTGTCAATATAAGATAAGCAGGTTTCATTGTGGCTTTTGTTTTTAATATGACAATTGTTCCTCCCCGGTATGTATCAGTTCTTGCGTTTACTCTCCTTCGGGAACGTAGATAATCTCGCCGTTTTCAAGTTCGTAGGCGATGCCCACCTTCTTCCCGCGCTTTCCGCCGGACGACTGGTCGTGGCTCGGCGTGTAGCGGTTGATTTGTTTTCCTTCCTTTGTGATGATTTCCATGTTGTCTTTTCCCGGATTCTTCACGATGGTGAAGTCTTTGTCGGTAAACACTTCGGTCATGTTCATGTGCATCACCATAGCTACCATGAGCGATACGGCGAATACCATGGCCACGTCGAACAGGTTCACTACTACGCTCAACGGATCAGAGTCTTCTTCTTTCTTGAAGAAGCTCACACGGCGGCCTCGTCTTCTCATGCTTTTCCTCCTTTCTCAATCAGCACACGTGATACATAATCGAGGTTGTTGACACACTTGGCATACCAGCGTTGCTTGAACTGCAGGGAAACAAGTCCCACGGCACTGATAACCAGACCGACTACGGTTGTGGCGAACACCACCTGCATGTTGTAGGCCATTCCGGCAATGTCACCTGTAGAAAGTCCGACGAGTGCCGGGCTCATGGCAATCAGCGTTCCGATCAGCCCCAATACCGGTCCCAGCTTGGAAAGCATCTTCGAGAGCGCCACGTCTTTTTCGGCCTCCACTTCAAACTTCGACAAGACGAAGTCGGCGTAATCCTCGTTCACCGGACGGTTCAGCATATCGCGCAGGTAGCTTACGTAAAGCGAGTTGTCCTTTTCCGGAAGCGCCTGCTTCAGTTCTTCGGTTTTCCCCTCCCTGATAAGGTCGTCGAATGCCCTGTCGTTCTTGCGTTTGGTGATATACATGTTGTAGGTGCCTCCGATAAGGATGAGGGCGCGTACAAAAAGAAAGAGCAGAATGACAACATCGGGTATCAACAGGCTGTTGGCTACCCAGAAAAGCATTTTAGATATAAATTCCATGATGATAACGAATGATTATTGGTTAATAGTGATTTTGTTTCTTTCCTTTTTCTTGTTCCGCTTCTGGATGAGCGGATATTTGATGCGGCTCCATACGTATCCCACGATGAACAGCCCTGCAAACAGGGACAGTGCGAGTATCACCGCATTCCAGTTGACCGGCTCGTCTACCGCTGCATAGACCGTTTTCCCGTTGACGGTGGTGAGCAGTCCCAGGATACAGACGAAGAGGCTGACGAGGAAATGAATCTCCAGGCGCAGGTCTTTTTCCGGAACGAAGTTTTTCACCGCCCATGCCAGTGCCGGAATGAGTACAAGCACAGATGCCGCAACGATGCAGGCTATCGTAGTGAATGACATTCCCACAAAAGTGAAGATTGCCTCTGTAAGGCAGCAGAACACTACAGGAAAAAGCAGCAGGCTCGGATACCACCAGAGCAGCTTTGCCCACCACGGGTTCTTCTTTCCGTAAAGCCCCCGCAGGTATGTCACGCAGAAGCCGAAGCAGAGCGCAGACTCCAGCGTGATGATGACCGCCATGTTCTGCAAGGCTTCCGTGTTTTGCAGGTAGTCGGCTATCTGGGTTTTTGATTGCAGGATGGCATACGGACAAGCCAGCAGGGTGAATGCGGCTACAATCAGGCTGTAGATCCCTGCCTGCCACCATTTCCATAAACTGAGCTTGAACGCGCAGTTTATGGCGATGAACAGCATGAGTATGAGAATTATTTGTTCCATGTCATTCTTTTTTGTCGTTTTGTTGCGAACGCTTTTTCTTCAGTATAGCCAGCAATGCCACGAACGCCGCCAGCACAATGACCGCGGCAAGCGTGCCGCTCAGCTTGTTTTTCTCTCCGGCAGGCTGTTCAACACTCCCTACCGTGTTCTTTTTTAAAGTCATTCCCTTCCGGTTTCCTTCTTCCGAAACGGCAGCTTCCTTCATTTCATGGATGCGCTGCCTGTAGGCTGATGCCTGCTGCTGGCTTACGTTGCCGGCAATGAAGTCCTGCAATCTGGCGTTGTTGTCCGAGAAGCCTCCTCCCGAAGTGCCGAACTTGTCCACCAGTTCCGTATGAAGTCCCGCAATGTCTTTCAGCTGTTCGGGCGACGCTTTCCAGTATCCTTTGCGGGCGGTTTCCATCATTACGGCGGTCATATTCTCCAGAGCGGCCGGATTCTTTCCTTCGAAATAATCCTGAACCCCCAGCTTGTACTTGTCCTTTACGTACACGTCATAGATTTCATTCCAAAGTTCCTGGTCGACTGCTTTCGGTTTCATCACATTCCATCCGTACGTGTTCTGCACGATTTCAGCGATGGAACTTGCGCCGCTGGCATCTCCTTTCATCTTTTCCCTGATGTAGGCAGGGTTGAGTATCGTGGTGCGGCTTTCCACGCCGATCGCTTCCTTCACTTCCTGCATCCGCACATTGTTCCGGTTGCGGTAGTCGCTCAGATAGGCATCCGGGTCTTTCCCCGTCACATTGCGTACGGCCAGATTCATGCCGCCCATGAATTCATATACGTGGTCAAGGCTCAATGCGCCCCAGGTGTTGCTCTGGCGTGGCTGGATGACGGCGTCCGTGCGGGTTAGCGCGGCTTCGAAAGCATACTGGCGGAATGCTTCCCAGTTTTTCTCGCTTCCGTAATAAGCTCCCATGTTGTTCATATAGGTATCGGCTATATCCTTTTCGTCGTTCCACCGGTCGCCGGCTTCCACCATGCTTTGTATGCCCGTTCCATATCCGCCGTTGACCCCTCCGAATACGCGGAAAGTTGACATCTCGCGTGCGTCTTTCGGCGTAAGCCCTTTTTCGATGAGCGTGCGTTCCGTTTCTACGATGCCTGCCGCCACCTGGTTTTCATACGCGTCGTCTTTGGCCGAAGCAGCCATTTCTACCGCCCGGTTGATGAGGAACAGCCGGGAAGCCGCAAGGTCGCGGAGCTGGCCGCTGGTCTGTACCACGACATCAATGCGCGGCCGTCCCAGCTCTTCGGAAGGAATCAGCCGGATATCGCTTACACGTCCGAAGGCATCGCGTATCGGCTCTACGCCAAGCATATACAGGATCTGGGCGATAGTGGCTCCTTCCGTTTCGATGAACTCGCCGCTCCAGAGCGTGTAGCTGACCTTGCGCGGAATGGAATCATGATGCCGTTTCTTGTACATCTCGATGGTGTTGTTTGCCAGGCGGATGCCTTTTTCCCATGCAGCTTCCGAGGGAGTTGCCTCCGCATTGATGGAGTAGAGGTTGCGTCCGGTGGGAAGTGCGTTCGGATTGGCGATCGGATCTCCTCCCGGAGAGGGCTGCGTATATCCTCCGTTGAGCGCATTCATCATGCTGGCCAGCTCTTTTTCGGGACTTTCCAGCAATGCGTTGCGGTAGTTGTTCACATTCTTGATGGTGCGCTCTACCTCCATGATGGCCAGCGCTTTGTTTATTTGCTCTTTCGAGTATGCTTTCTTTTGCGTCATCTTCTTCATCATGTCGGCCATGCTTGCTCCTGCCGGGGCTTTCGGGGCAGGCGAAGAAGCTGTTTTCTGATGTTTCATGGCCGCTTCCATTTTGCGCAGGGCAGTTGAGTCGGCACCCATTTTCCTGGCCATGGCCAGTGCTTTTTCCGGGTCCATGCCTTTGGCGGCTTCGCGCATTTGCGCCTTCATGCCTTCGCTTATCTTCCCTGGTGCCTGAAGGCCGGCTTGTTTTTCATTTCCTTCTGCCATGCCTTTCATCATTTTCTTCATGGAAGGATTGTCTGCCATTTCTTCCGCAGCAGCCATCATCATTGCCATCAGTCCGTCAGGATTCTTGCGCGAGGCTTCCACTTCACGGGCTTCTTTCAGCTCGTCCATGCTGATGCCGGCTGTGCGGCAAGTCAGTTCGTCGGTCGCCACTGACGGATTGGCCAGCAGATGAGCTACCAGCGTTCGTGCCGGGTTCAGATAGCGCTGGGTGAAAAGCGTGCGATGTTTCTCGGTCTGAGGGTCGGCCTTGCCTTTCAGCTTGTCGAGTGCAAGCAGGCTGTAGGCTATCGGTTCGGTCGCCATGGCATAAACGCTCGACTCAATGCGTGCCTTTTCGTAAGGTACGCCCATGGTGTAGAGCTGTCCCGTAATCTTTTCGTTCGCCAGTTCTTCTGCGAAGTTTTCTATGCGTGCGATTTCATCTTCTGCATAAGGCCGGGTCAGGATGCTGTCGAGCTCCAGTTCGCGATGGATGCCCATCTTCACCGTCAGTTCTTTTACCTTGCGGGCAGCTTTGCTGATCATGTCTTTGCTGCGGTTGCCTTCACCGAGCAGATTGTTGTAGTTCTTGATGGCTTCGTTCAGTTCGCGGTATACTCCACGCACGTTGCTTTCCATGAACGGCGGAGTCAGATAGGATTGGAGTCCGGCATACGAACGGCGTTTGGCTATGATTCCTTCGCCCACGTTGCCGATTGTGTAGATGTAGAAGTGGGGAAGTGCTCCTACCAGGCGGTCGGGCCAATCCCTGCTTGACAGCGCTACCTGTTTTCTGGGCGTGAATTCCAGGCTTCCGTGTGTGCCGAAATGAATCATGGCATCCGCCTTGAAGCCGTATTGTGTCCACAGGTAAGAGGCGATGTAAGGGTAGGGAGGTGCAGTGTTAGTCCCGTGTACGATCTGGAACGAGTTGTTTCCTGCTCCTGCCGCCGGCTGAGGAAGAAGGACCACGTTGCCTAACCGGATGCGTGCTATACCCAGCCTGCCGTCTTCGGTTGCCATGAAGGTGCCCGGGAATTCTCCGTTGGCAGCTTTCACTTCAGCGTTGATTTCCGGACGGATGCACTGCTTTGTCCATGCTTCATATTGTTCCTTTGTAATCAGTTCGGGGTTTCCTTCTTTCAGGAACTTGTCAAGGGCACCTTCCGCATAAGTGCTGAAAACAGTTCCCTGTTCCTGAATCAGCTTGCCGAGTTCTTCGCTGCTTGAGGGAAGTTCTACCTTATATCCTTCCTTCTTCATGCGTGCCAGCAGATTGTAGAGTGAAGGAACCACTTCCATTCCGGCAGCGGCCAGTGCATTCTGTCCGGGACCTTTATAGTAGTAGACAGCTACGCGTTTCTCTGAGTTCGGCTTCTTTTGCAGGCTGATGTAGTTGTTGACTGTCTGTACGAATGTTTCCAGTCTTTCCGGGATGGCAAACGCATGCTGCATTCCTTCTTCGTCTGCGTAATGTCCGAACAAGGCGAACGGACGTATGGCTCCGTCAATTTCCGGAGTCACTACGCTTTGGGATAGAAAGCCTCCGCTCATGCCCATCGCATCGTTTTCCCAGTTTTCTACTAATGTATTCACGTTCAGCGGAGCAAACAGCGGTATATTCTGTTCCGACAGGTAGCTTACGATATAATCTCCCATACGTCCATGTGCCATGTTGATTACGGCAGAAGGCTGCACCGAATCAATCTGATGGCGGGTGATGAAGCTCTTCATCCGTCGCACCGGATAAACTACGTTGCCGGTTTCTTCCAGTTTCTTTATCAGACCGGTCGGTTCGCCCATCTGTCCGGTAATGATGATGCGCGGCGCGTTTTCTTTCCATAAGCCGTTGTCCTTTAAAAAACGGTTGTATTCGCTGATTGTATTGAATCCCATCGCTTCCTCATCCGGATTCTTCGGATCCGTGTGGTAAAGCATTTCGCTTGCCGCTTTCTGTACTGTTTCCGGTTCATGCACGGAAGTGAGTTTTCTGTCAATGGCCTTGCGGACATAGTTCAGCATGCTGCGGTAATTGCGTCTGCCTCCGTTTCCTAAATATTCGCGCAAGGGAGCGGCAGTGGCAGAGTCTATCGAGCAGATGTTGTTTGCCGGATTGGTGACTGCTGTAGAGAGCACCGGCAACCCCTTGTCTGCTGCTTTCTGGATGACTGCACGCTGCTCTTCTGTGATGCGCAATCCCATCGCATTGATGAAAACCATGTCGTAGCTGTTCAATTTATCCAAGTCATCGGTGCTTATTTCGCCCAGCTTGATGAATGGATTGTCGTTGGCTTTTGAGATTTCTCCCAAATTTATCACCTGATAGTTGATGAAGCCTACTTTTGTGGAACTGAACCAAGAGTTCCATGCCACGAAAAGCAGAACAATCACAACTGTCAGGCCGCCAAGCAGGATGATTCTTTTTTTCTTTTTCATTTTCTCTGTTTTTTATCAGGTTCTCTTCTTTTTCTCTTTAAAACAGCTTGTCCACATCAAGCGAAATGCCTGCTGTAAAGGTTGTGCCTGTTGTGGAGGGCGTGCTGCTGTAGTAATGGTCCGGACGGTAGTTGAACAGGTTGTCAATGTTGACGATGACATTGATGCCTTTATATACTTTCTGTGAAATGTTCAGCTTCCATATTGTATATGCAGGATAGGTGACAGCTTCCGTTGATTCGAACGAGTTTTCGGAAATATACTCGTCGGTTGTGACTTCTGACAGGAAACGCCCGTTCAGCGCGATGTTGAATCCGTAGCTTTTCCAGTCTTTGCCATACTCAAAGCGGGTTGTCAGCGAATGCGGACGTGTGCTTGACGTGTAAGGCTGTCCGTATTTCACGTGCTCGTGGGTGAAGGCGTACGAAACCCGCATGCCGAATCCGCACGGGTATTTTGCCGCTGCGGTTGCATCCAGTCCGGAGATGTTCATCTTTCTCATGTTGGTATATACCATGCCGTTCAAAGCCTGGTTCCAGGCTGTGTTGATCCGGTTGTCTACAATATTGAAGTATCCTGTAAGGGTTACGTTGTAGCGGCTTTTCATGTATTCGGCAGACAGTGAGAAGTTCTGGCTGCGTTCCGGTTTCAGGTCCGGGTTGCCGTAAATCATGAAAATGTTGGCCATGTTGAAGTCCATATACATTTCTTTCAGGGTAGGGGCGCGGAATCCTCCCGCATAAGAGGCGCGCAGCGAACAGCTTCCCAGTTTGTACATGAAATTTACTTTCGGCGAGATGTTCTGTGCCTTTGCTTCTGAGAAATAGTCATAGCGTATGCTGGCCAGAATATTGAAATTCTTGACCGGCGCCCAGTCATACTGTGCGAAAGCGTCGGCCGTATATTGCTTGTAGTTTCCGTTGTCTGTAAACTGGTAGCTCATCAGGTAGTCCCGCATGAAGTCGCCTCCAACAGTCAGTGTGTTGTTCTTGTTGAACGAGCGGGTGTACAGGGCGCGGACTGTGTGCTGCACATTGGTATAATCCCGTATGTCCAGATTCTGTCCGGCATCGAAATCGCTTTTGTCGTATTGGTCGAAACTGTAGGAAAGTTCCAGGTTGTTATTCTTTCCGAACGAGTAGTCTCCTCGCAGCCCTCCGGAGAAATCCCGGTAGCGGTCTTTGCTTGATGCGCTTTTGTCACGCTCGCGGAAGAAATATCCAAGCCTTCCGGTCAGTTTCAGATTCTCAAGCGGCGTGTACACAAGCCGTTCCTTGAAGTTCCATGTGCGGTTCCCGTATACTTTGCTGAAAGCATTTTCTTCTCCGTCTTTGCCCACGGAACCCACTTCAATCGGATCGGTCGAGGTGTGCTGCACGTTGATGCTGTTTTTTAAACCTCCTGCCTTGAATGTGAATGTTCCGCCGTAGCGCTGGTCATTGTGCGAACCGTATCTTCCGTTCAGATTCAGTGTCCATGGCTCAGACGACTCCTTGCTGATGATATTGACCACACCGCCTATCGCATTGGAGCCATAGAGTGAAGAGGCTGCGCCTTTCACTATCTCTATGCGCTCCACATTGTCCAGGTTCAGCCGGCTGTAGTCGATGTTGTCCAGTGTTTCTCCGGCAAGCCGTTCGCCGTCCACCAGAAACAGCACTGCGTTGCCTCCGAATCCCTGCATGTTGAGCGAAACCTGCTGGTCCATCGAGTAGGAAAATTCAATGCCGGGAAGTTCCGCCTGAAGCAGTTCTCCGATGTTGGTCGCATCCACTTTCTGGATGTCGTCGGCGGTAATGACTCGTGTGACGATGGGAACATCTTTCAGCAGTTTCGGCGTTCGCGTTCCTGTTACTACCACCGTTTCCATGCCGATGGCATCTTCTTCCATCTTGAAGTCGTGCTCTTTTTGCTGAGGCTTTATCCTGCAGCTTTGGGTTATGTATCCGATGTAAGAAGCCTGCAGGGTGTATTCGCCGTTGTCGGGCAGCCGGAGGCGATAGCATCCTTGCGCGTCAGTAGTCATGCCGACGCTTCTTTTTTCTTTTACAAATACGGCAGCTCCCGCCAGCGGTTCGTTGTTTGTGTCGACCACCTTTCCTGCAATGAAGCGTTGCGCAGAGGCTGGCAAGACAGACAGGCAGCATCCGGCGGCTACACAAAGCGCGGTCAGTATTTTTCGCATAGTCATTTTTTTGTTTGGTTTTATTGGAATGCCTTTTCAAGCGGATATAGATATTCAAATGTCATGTGTCCTTTCACATTTTTTTCGTTCATATAGTTCAGCAGGTGGATGGCCGCATGCGTATTGTCTTGCAGGCGGAGGATATAGATCTTGTTTGACATCGTATAAATGGGAGGCATTGTGCTTGTGTCTACATTCAGCCATCTGCTCAGCACTTCGTTGTATGAAGATTTCGCGTAGATGATGTTTCCGTTCATCATGTCCGACATGTCTATGGCGATCCGGTCGGTTGTTTCGATGTCTTCCGAATATTCTCCCGCAGGGATGCTTCCGGAATCGAGCAGTTCGTCCATGCTAGCATAAGACGTTTCCAGCACGGCACCTCCGTTGGTCTTTACGTCATACCGGTGGATGGCGATATCCCACTCGGCAGGGAGGCTTCCCTCTTGGTCCCACGGCTCTTCATCGCCTTCCTGGTTGAGGATGCGGACGGCTGTCGTTTTCTGTGTCTTCAGGCTGATATAGTTCCATCTGGTATAATCCGTGCCGTCTACGGTAATTGACTCGCAGTTCTCGGCCGTAACGATCTGGTAAGTATCGTATATGCCGTCAAATATGCCGTCGCAGGCCGGGAGCGGCAAGAGTGTCGCTCCCAGCAAGACGGCAGCATGAAACCGAATTCTTTTCATCTGCTTTATGGTCTGTGGTTGGTTTATTCGGCTGCTTCTGTCGTTTCCGGCGTGAAAGTGAAGGTGATGGCAAACGGCATGGCTCCCGGCTGGATTCCCATTGTCATGTTCAGCTTTTTATCGCTGACTGTTCCGGTAAGGTTGCTCCCTTTCAGATTTGTGCTGCCTGCAAGCGTTTCGAAGCTTTCCAGCGACAAGGTGCAGGTGCCATCTTCCGATTTGCTTACGGCCACTCCGGTTATGTCAAAACTTCCCATTGACATTGCTCCTTCGCCCATGGCCGGCACGGATATGGTGACTGTTCCGTCTTCCGCTTCGGTCAGATTCAGTGTCATTTCGCTTGTGCCTTGCGAGCTTCCCATGACAGACATGTCCATGATACCTTTGTATTCGCCCGCTATTTCGCTTGCCGGTGAAGCGGTTTCGGGTGTCGGTTCAGCCTGTGTGTCGAATGTGAAGGTGATGGCGAATGGCATGGATCCCGGCTTGACGTCCATTGTGATACGTACTTCTCCGTTGCTGACTGTTCCGGCAAGGTTGCTTCCTTCGAGATTTATGTTGCCGGAAGTGGTAGAGAAGCTTTCCTTGCTCAGCGTATACGTTCCGCTTTCGGAAGCTGCTACAGACACTCCGGTCACATCAAACGCTTCCAGCTGCATTGAACCTCCGTTTCCCATTGC
The DNA here is from genome assembly GCF_024733745.1 of Bacteroides sp. ET225. NCBI lineage: Bacteria > Pseudomonadati > Bacteroidota > Bacteroidia > Bacteroidales > Bacteroidaceae > Bacteroides > Bacteroides sp. ET225. Next base: position 138,489 of record NZ_JANRHN010000007.1, read on the forward strand.
CGGAAATGATAGTGTCACGGTTCCGTCTGCTTCCGCAGTGATTTTTACGCTTGTTTCCGATTCACTGGCAACGGTTCCTGATACAGCCATTGACATCAGTCCGCTGTAGCTTCCTTCTACGGCTTTTGCCGTTTCCTGTTCCGGTGTTGTCGTGTCGTCATTACCGCATGCCACCGCAAATAATGCGATAGCAGCCATTGCAAAAAAGTTTTTTAAGTTCATGGTTCTGATTGATTTTTTTATTTGTCGGTGCAAAGTTAGATCCGGTAAAAAAATCAATCAATACCTAATTTTTATGAAAAAAGAGGGGTGAAATAGCGCACGGTTTCCGATGCGTGCGGAGTGTGACTGATTATTTTTAGGTATTCGGCGGATGCCTGGAAAGCTCCTGAAAGAGCGGATTCCTTTTTTGATACCTATATTTTGTTAGTTTGGAGTGAGTATCCAGCCTGGACCGTCGGGCTGGATGCCGCTCTTCTCGGAGCGTAAGAATGGAGTGACCGAAGTCACTCCATCGGTTTGTAGTCTTTGGCAAGTCCTCCTTCGCTGGTTTCCTTATACAGCGACGGAAGATCATGTCCGGTTTCTTTCATTACTTCAACGACACGGTCGAATGATACGCGGTGGTGTCCGTCGGTGAAGGCCGAATAGGTGTTGGCGTCAAGGGCACGTGCCGCTGCATATGCGTTCCGTTCGATGCAGGGTATTTGTACCAGCCCGCATACAGGGTCGCATGTCATGCCCAGATGATGCTCCAGCCCCATCTCGGCCGCATATTCGATCTGTGCGGGACTTCCTCCGAAAAGCTGGCTTGCCGCTGCCGCCGCCATGGAACATGCCACTCCCACTTCGGCCTGGCATCCGGCTTCGGCTCCCGAGATGGACGCGTTGTGTTTCACGATGTTTCCTACCAGTCCGGCGGTGGCAAGAGCGCGCAGGATGCGTGCGTCGCTGAATTCGCGTGTCTTTTGCAGGTGATACAGCACGGCAGGAACCACTCCGCACGCTCCGCATGTAGGAGCCGTTACTATTTTTCCGCCCGAAGCATTCTCTTCACTTACGGCAAGCGCATAAGCGAACACCATGCCCCTCGACCGCAAAGAGTCTTTGTATCCTTTCGATCTTATATAATAGGAAGAAGCTTTCCGGCGGAGATTCAGCGGTCCGGGCAGCACTCCTTCTGCGTCCAGCCCCCGGTGTATCGCTTCCTGCATTGTTTTCCACACCTCGGCCAGATAATCCCAGATTTCTTTTCCCTCGCATTGCTCTACATATTCCCAATAGCCCCGTCCCGTATGTTCGCACCAATACAGAATCTGGCTCATGGTACTCATGTTGTACAGGTCGGGAGTGGATGTGTTGTCGTGCCCTTCTTCGGCGAGTGCCCCGCCTCCTACACTGAACACAGTCCATTCGTCCGTTTTCTTCCTGTCAGCGTCGAATGACTTGAAAGTCATTCCGTTGGGATGGAATGGAAAGAATACATGGGGTTTCCATACAATTTCGACTGGAGCGTGCGGCTGCAGTACATCCAGAATGGCGACATCGGTCATGTGTCCTTTCCCGGTAGCGGCAAGGCTGCCGTACAAGGTCACTTCAAACGATGCGGCTTCAGGATGTTTGGCCAAAAAAATCTCTGCGGCCTTCCGCGGCCCCATGGTATGGCTGCTGGAAGGTCCTGTTCCGATACGGTACAATTCTCTGATTGATTTCATTTGCGCTTTATTTATGTTCTGCAAAAATATGAAATATATGCCAGTTGTTTCATTTTTTAGATGTTTTTGTGCCGGTCGGATTTTCAGTTTGCGCTGATCTCTTGTTCTAGTCAGTTTTTTCTGTCATCTTTAGTTTTTGGCTGGCTATGTCGAATTTGATTTTCAGTTCGGTCTTTTCTTCGATCAGTTTTTCTATCTTTTCGTCCTTTTCACGCAAATACTGTATAAGTTCAAACAAGTCCGGTGAACTTGTGGTTCTGCCGGATTTTCTCATTTCTCCGTTTCCGGTCAGAAGCCATTCGGCGTTTATCCAATCAAATGTTTGAATGATCTTGACTAAGAGGTCAAAGCTTGGCTTGTTCCTTTTCTGTATTACAATTCCTCTAATCGTTTGATCAACAACACCTAATTTCTTAGCGAATCCTGAAACTGTAAGTCCTTCACTCGTAATTAATTCTTGTAGTCTTTCAATTATGTCCATAAAATCTCCTAGAAAAAATCAATCAAATATTTTGTTGTTTAAAATAAATGTTTGATATTTGCATTGTGTTTCATTTTCTATGTAGCTAAATTATAAAAAAATGGTAAGAAGTGGAGTTTGTAGTCTTTGTTTTTTTATACTTATTTGTTTTGGCACGGATTTATGCAGTGGGGAATCGGGGAATGTTGCAGTCCGTGCAATCTCAGGGTTTGATCATTTTTTGATTAATGTATAATTGTTTAATTGCTTTATTTTATGAAAAAAAGATTTATTAGTGCGATGCTCTTCGGAGCATTGGTGCTTGCAGCGGGTACGTCTGTGACAAGCTGCAGTGACTATGATGACGAAATCCAGAATCTGCAGACGCAGATCGACCAGATTACATCGTCAAATCCTGTGACAGCCGATGACATCAAGGCTGCTGTAGATGCGGCAAAGGGGGACTTGCAGAAGCAGTTGGATGAGTTGGAGCAACAGCTTGCCGGCAGTGGCGACGATTCGGGACTGGCAGCCAAGGTGCAGGAACTGGAACGTAAGATCGCTGAACTGGACGGCATAAAGAACCGTCTTGATGAGCTGGAACTGGCTGAAAAAGAGTATGCCGAAACGGGTTCGCTGGCTGCATATCAGGCGAAAGAAGGCTTGAACGCTTTTATTAACGAAAAAATTACGGATGCGCTTGACGGAAACGGCGGGGCCATCGCTGCCTACATTGAAGAAGCTGTAAAGACAGGAGCTTTGATAGACCTGAACAGGCTGAACGCCGAACTGGCTGCAATCGTGGGTCCTGCGGGTTCGCTGACCTTGTTGCAGGCTGACTTTGAAAAGTACATTACGGGAAACGGCGACGAGGCTTTGCTGAAAAGAGTATCCGGACTGGAATCCTATGCGGCCTATATCGAGAAGTTCATTGAGAACGGAAACGGGCAGTATGAAACATTTGCTGATGTGCTGGACCAGATTGAGGAAACAAGAACCTTGGCGGCATCTTTGTTTGTGCCGGGAGGCGAAGCGTACAATGCTGTCCAGGCAATCGTTGCCGGGGAAATAGGAGCGGTAGACAGCCGGATTGAAACCATTGAGAGCGACATTGAAAAGCTGGGGATTGATGTGGAGGCTATCAAGGGCATGATTCAGAGCATTGTGTATGTGCCGGCCTATGCAGATGGGAAGGTTCAGTTCACAACGCTCTATGCGGAACCTGCCAGCGGCAGTGATTGGGATCTGATATCAAGCAGTCAGGAAGTGGAGGTGAAGTTCCGCATTTCTCCGGCCTCTGCCGTTCAGAATTTCGTCAAGAACTATGAGGTGGAAATACAGAGCCTGGAGGTAGAATCGCGTGCTGATGAGCCTCTGGCGGTTAAAGAAGGAAGTGTGGTTGTGGCGGATGCGGACTTGGGTATCGTGGCAATGAAGCTGAGCGCCGACAACTTGACGGGCAACCGTGCTGCCTGTCTGCATGTGACCGGCAAGCGTCAGGAAGGTGCTTCTGATTTTGTGAGCGATGTCACTTCGGATTACTTCGATGTGGTGGCGGTTGAAAAATACATGAAGAACGTGAAGTATGAAACAGCCGAAACGGAAAGAGAACTGGTTTACAACGCCGGAGAGGGTGAAGAGCATGCTTCGTTGGATTTCCTGGCCGGAGGGCATTATGAACTTTATGTGTCAGACTCGAAAACCGGAACTTTTGGATGGGAGAAGGCCAGTGACGAATTGGGCATTGACATGGATTTGTTCCATCTTACGTTTAAGGTTTCCGGCGACATCAATTATTTCAGTCTGGATGCTGCGGCCGGTGTACTGAAGGTAGCCAATGTGGGTCAGACAAGCTCCGTGAACAAGTCTGTGACGGTGGGCTATGAAATTGCGGTAGACAATGCTTCCGGCTCTCCTTATTCCGGCACATATGACGATAAGGTTACGATTGTCCGCAGGGTAGGTGCTGCAAATATCGGCAATTTTGATTTTGAATGGAATAATGTGGGCGGTTTTGAAAATTCTTACGCTTTGTCTGCTGATGAGATGGATGCCGTTTACAATGCTGCGGGATTGACCAAAGAGGAGTTCAACAGACTGGCGCACAATGCCAGCGTTTTCGATTTCGCGGACGGTGACGCGTATTTTGCTTTCGTTGGCGGTGCTGACAATGACTTGAAATTGATCGTGAAACAGGGTACGAACGGCGGAAAGGCTGTTGCCCGCATCAAAGTGACCGAAACGCTTTCCATCACAATCGAAGCCGTGGCAAACGTTGCTTATCCGGAGGTTGACAAGCTTGCGAAGAAGGCTGAAATGTGGGACGGTGATGTGGTTTATCTTCCGGTAGCTGTAGACGCAGCGCAGGCATCACAGGTTAACATCGGCTTTGATGACATCACGAGGATATTCAGCAACTATTCAGACGTAGAAGCTGCTGTTGTAGCAAAGGCAGGCGGTACGATTGAGTTCAAGCCCGAAGTTGGCGAAATGAGAGGAAACAAATACATTGTTGATGTCAACGATTACCTTGGCAGCGGTGAGAATCTGGCGGAAAAGCTGAAGATGGACGTAGTGGTGAAGTTTGGCGACGATCATGTGGTGGAAACAATCCCGGTTGTATTCAAGTTTATCGATGACATAAACTTGTCTGGTACATGGGCTGTTCCTGCCGCTGGAGAGATTGTCATTGAAGACAGATATCAGTCTGCATCCCTGACTTCCGGCACAACCGGCGGAGAAAAATGGGCTTTCTCATGGACAGACTATAGAGGCAGCGAGATGTGGCCTGCAATAGACAAGAATGCATTTGGCTCTTCTCTCGCCGGACGCGATGCTTTGCACCTTTATGGCCTGGATGTAGAAATGGTTCCTGTAGGCGAAAATGCCGGCAAATTTATTGTCGACCAGAATGCAGGTACTATCAAGCTGACCGACGATCAGGCCAGTCTGGAGTCGGTGGCAGGCGATATTACCGTTCAGGTGAAGGTTACGGCCTCTTCTATATGGGGCACTGTTCCGAACAATGTGGTTACGCTCAATGTGCGGGTTAAGCAATGGGCCGACTGATGCCGGGAAGTGCAAGATGTAATTTCTGATACTTAGGCTTTTGTGAAGGTCTTCTTCCGGTTCCGGAGGAAGGCCTTTTTTGCAAGATGTTCGGGACGGGAACGGAAGGCGTGGAGGTGAGTTCCGTATGCTGCGTGGCCTGCCGGCGAAGATGTCCCG